>CALKCG010000164.1 GCA_938082915.1 uncultured archaeon
TGAGGCAGTCTCTGATATATTTAGAGAATGCTAGAAGTGAAATCGAGAAGGGGAATAGTGAAAAGGCGAGCGAATTCTTATGGGGAAGCGTAGTGGAAGCCCTTAAGGCCTTCTTAATGGCGAGAAGGGGTATTCCAATTAGGTCTCACGGCGAATTCTGGGATCTCGCAAGAGAGCTTTCCAAAGAGTGTAATGACGAAGACATTTATGTGATTTTCCGCGAGGCAAATTCACTCCACAGCAACTTCTATGAAGTAAGTCTCAAACCGGAGGACGTTATGATAAGCTTAGAACGCATAAGGATCTTGGTGGGGAAGCTCCTCGATATCGCACGTTTAGACCTTACTAGGCTTACTGAAGAAGCGTAGCCAATACTTAATCCATCAGATAAGACTGCCGTTTAAATTCTCCTACATAGGCAACTATAGAAAAACCTTTAAAAATGGCTTAAAGACTTAGCTATATTGAAGCCCGGTGGTGTAGTGGCCAAGCATGGAGGCCTTTGGAGCCTCCGACGGGAGTTCGAATCTCCCCCGGGCTACTTCCACCATTAGTTTGCATATGTTTTATTTCCTCTCTAGAGTTGGGATTCTTTTACTAGTAAACACATGGTCGTGGATTATCGCATTAACCAGTTACTGTAGGTTTTCGAATTCTAGTTTCCCAATCCCCTCCATAAGGATGGGCTACGCTTCCACTCTTATAGAGGCTCCAACAGCCTTCCAATCTGAAGCGGGCATATCTACTTACCATACCTTTACTTTAAACTTACGCTTCAAAGCTATTTAAACCCGAGGTCTTATGAAGAACGAAATAACGGTTTTATACGCCATGGGGTTTAAAGTAGAAGGGGTGGGTGAAAATAGGCCTTCTGATAAGCTTTAGAAAAGCTTTTGGAAAAACGATTCTAAAGGCTTTTACGATTAGCTTCTGGAAAGCCAAGATTTTAAAGATGTAGATTTCATAGGTGAAAAGACCTAGGAGGGGGTCTGCTGATTTTCCATACAAATCCATACAACAACCATACAAAAACCATAGAGAGGACACCCATACATAAAGTAAGTCTAGAGGACGACTGAAGGAAAATATCATGGTTAAAACTACAGGGTGAAGGAGATAGGCTCTGTTAAAAGCGTTTCTTTACCTTTATTTCTGTTAAATTTTTCAATCAAATTTCTTGGTGAAAAACAATAGAGAAGAGCTTTTGAATTTCCATAGAGAATTTCCCATTAAAAGTGAGGGGAATAGACCTCTAATCTTCGGCATTTTTCCGTCTACCGTCGTTTTAAGCTCGTAATGTTTTCCGCAGTGCCTCATTATGGATATGCATTCTTGCTTTGGCGTACAACTCACCTGATGAAAGTGTTGGAGTAGATTCTGCTTAAGTTCTTTCAACGCCTTCGAGTGCCTGCGGTATTCTCGTGGATGAAGCCCTTATACGTACGTTTACCTCCTAACGAACTATAGGCATTACATTGAGAGTAAAGGTTAATTAAATCAGTTTACGTGGTTCAATGACGTGGAGGAGATTAGTTGACCGAGGAGGGCATCGATGCGGCTTTGGTGACTGCTGAAGAAATTCTAAAATACGCTGAAGAGGAGTTTAAGAAAGCAATTAAAGTAGGAGATTTAATGCTCTATAGAAATGCCGTAGACAAAGCTTTCCTCTCCATGGTGGTTGCCGTAAACTCCTACATAAGCCGAAGATTGAAGATAACACCCAAATCCCACGGCGAGCGCAGGTCTCTGCTTAGAAAGATGGATCGAGAAGACTTAAGAGCCCTCTACAGCGACATTATGGAAACACTACATGACGAGGCTTTTTACAATGGGATTTACAATCCAGAAGAGGCTGAGTATGCCATTAGACAAGTCAAGAAGATGCTTGAGGAACTTAGGAAAAGCTAGAGACTCAGCATCTTTACCTTCTCCATCTTACACCACTTCACGTACGCTAGTGCCTTAGAACAGAAGATCGACATATTAAAGAGTCTTAACGATGTTTGTCGTGGAAAAGTATGGGGGTTTGAATAAAATGTAAAGCTCTAGAGCTTTACTCACTCGTTAACGTTGCCTCTATGGAGCTGCCTAAAAATAGTTGGAGGTTTACGTGTGCTACGCGCTTATTTTCAATCCGCTGATTATGTACTTCGCTTTACAGACGACGGCTACGGTACTGCTTCCAGCAAACGCAAGTCCAACGAATGCTCCATTTTTATCCACTGGGCTTCCACTGTCTCCGCTTTCAAGGAATGGCTGCTTTACCAGTATTTGATCGTAGAATATTGCCCACTTCGAGTTTGTGTACCAGACTTTAACAGTAGCCGAAGTATCGGTCACATTGTTTTCAGTCACTCCCGTCGTCCTTCCAGACTTCCTAACGGTATCCCCTAGCACTACTTCGTATGACCCACTTATTGTATACGTAGTTTTGCCGTCGGCTCCGAGCACTTCATAAGCTAAATATTCGTCTATCGTTAGCTTTGCTATTGCGGCGTCTGCATAGTTCTTACCTCTGGGTCCGAAAGTGATCGTTATGTATTTGTAAAGCTCCGCAATTTTATCTGCGTCAGTATCGTCATCGTAAGTCCCCGGTTGTAGTGTGGGCGTACCTATTGGGAGGAACTTCGCATTCTTATCCATTGCTATGACGTGAGCATTGCTGAGAACATAGTAGTATCCGTCAGGGCCTTTAACAACAATGCCGAGGGTTCCAGCCATTTTCCCTCCGAAGGCAGCCTCTGGGACGCCGATGGAAATTCCCCCGGAAACCGGTCTAACTCTGCCTGTTCTACTTACTGATTCTTCGTACGTATATGAGGGCTTCTTAAGCTGTAATAGCGATAGTGCTTCTATCTTGCCCGTCACTACGACCTCTACTTTGAACCCCATTATGCTGCTTGGCACTTTACCCTTGTACTTCTCATGCTCTATGTAGACGATTATCTTAGGTGGGTCTTCACGATGGCTTATCCCCGCTATGCCCTCTTGTGGGAGTAGAACCTCTTCGGCGTACTTCCTAGCTTCTTTGATGCTTGGAGAGGCATGTACACTTCCAACGGCGAAACTAGAAATTACCAAGAAGATGGTCAATATTACAGATGCGAACTTCATATCATCCGTCACTGAAAATTTATATGCATCGCTTCCATTTAAGGTTTTCCAGATGAGCCTTTTGCGGCAAAATCATGGTTTATATCCATAGAGAAATAGATGAATTTAAATGCAATTTTCCTATGACTAAGTGTTTACATGGATTTCAGCACCTAAAAATACATCCTGATATTGTAAAATTCACCGACGACTTTAAAATACGAAAGTCTCTTTCCATTAATCGACGATCCTGTAGAATTCACTTGAATAAATAGACGTATTAAATGCAAGATTTTCGGAGAAAACCCGTTAAACTGCTTTGTTTAAAAGTATGATGCTATCGCGTAAACGAAGCTGTGCATAGCTTTTTCTCTACCGTCATTTTCAAGAAAGTAGAGGTTTTAACTCCGTCGATACTCATCTATGTTTCCAAAGTTGCCCTCGGGCCTTTTGGGACTCTTATTATACCAAAAATTTTCTATTAACGATATGTTTTGAGGCATTCTTCCGTAACGTTTCTCAGCGTTAGAAAACCGCAGTTATGCATTCTCATCCCCGGTTTAAGCTTTGAACAGTCTGTGATATTCTCTAAATGATTTGATAACCTTGGCTTTAAGGCCTCTGCCTCTAAAGGGGTTCAGCTTCATACAATTCAATGTCTCCTACGCCTTCTCCAACTCTGCTTAACATAAGTTTGTATAAGCTCCTTTTTAGCCTCACATGCCGTTGAAATGTTAAAATAGTCATGGCTGTGTTTAAATAATTGTGAATTCTCCGTAGTACTCCTCGATTTTATTGGAAATTTTCAAATAAATGGGAGTTATTAACTCTTGGTAGGTTAAATGGAAATAGTTGGAGTCGACGATAAAGGTAGGATGGGTATTCTTAAAAGCATAAGACGAAAAGCTGAAGTGAAAGAGAGGAGCCACGTCTCAGTTGAGGTCAAGGAGAAAAATCATAATGCGGCAAGTAAATACTATGGAGCGTTTAAAATAGTCAAATGGCCTGAAGACTTAGATGAATTCCTCATAGAAGCTGTAAAGAAATGGTGGAGGCAGAAAACTACGCAAACCCATAACCCGACCTTCTATACTAATCTTATCTTCGGCTCTCTCCCTGTGTCTATGAGCATTCTCATGTACTTTAAAGCCGCTTTAACCCGCCTATCCACTACGTCTATGCCCTGAGGCTTATGGCTTTCAAGCACCGGAGCGCATTCTTCCGAGGCTATGAAGCCTTCATACCCTATTCTTTTAAGCTCGTTTACAAAGGCTGAGTAGTTTATACGGTCAGCCTTCATCCAAGGATATATCCCACGCTTAATCACTATCGTTCCATCTTCTGTGAGGTCGAAAGAATGCGAGCCGTAGTGTGAATGCACAATACCTACCTCCCGGCAGGATTCTACGGCCCTATGTATGTATTCATCGCTCTGATCTACGAATAACGGTACATCTAGGCATAGCTTAACGTTATCCATATTCACTTCTTTAACCATTTGAAGGGCGTCTTCATACCCATAGTTTATCACGGGAGGGTGGTTCTGAAGGGCAACGGTAATACCGTATTCTTCAGCCCATTTAGCGGTCTCTCTTATTCCTTCAACGGCAAGCCTCCACATTTCATCACTTGTTATGAAGTTTCTCTTGTAGTCGAAGATCTTACTGGCAAATTCGTACGTCCCAAGCCCCTCGTACCTACTAGTGCCAGTCCAAGCGGCGAAAACCTTCACTATTGAAACTTCAAGGTCTCTAGCGAGTTCTACCGCCTCCTTAACCATGCATAAATTGTTCTCCCTCTCTTCTATAATCGGGCTTACGAAGTTTGACATAGTCTCTACGGCACAGAGTTTCACCCGGTGGGAGTCCGCCATCTCCTTAATACTCCGCCTTCTAGTCTTGTCCAAATCGCATGGGAGAGCGACGGGCCTCTTAGTTTCAATAGATAATCCTTCAAAGCCAAATTCCCTAGCCTTAACTATCTGCTCCTCTAGAGATAAGGCCGATCCTCTATACCATAAACCACAGTAGGTTACAGTAAAAAGAGCCAGTTTAATCAAACAAACACCACCCCTATAGTTAAATACTAGTTTAAGTATTTGTAAGCTTTGGGGTTCATATGAGCGTTGAACGTGGAGAATGGTTCAGAGAGGCGCGCTTTGGAATGTTCATCCACTGGGGTCTCTACTCAATACTCGGCCGTGGAGAATGGGTTATGTACCTTGAACACATACCAGTTGAAGAGTATTCGAAGCTTTCTGAGAAGTTTAAACCAACGAGGTTCAACCCAGACGAGTGGGTTTCCTACGCTAAAGAAGCAGGTATGCGCTACATGGTTTTAACGAGTAGACACCACGACGGCTTCAGCCTATTCGATAGTAAGGTTTCGGACTACACGGCACCCAAGACGGCGGCGGGTAGAGACCTAGTGGCAGAATTCGTTGAGGCATGCCATAAGGCTGGTATGCGCGTAGGCCTCTACTACAGCCTTCTAGATTGGAGGTGGCCTGCGTATTGGAATGGGCCTAAAAGAGACCCCGAAGGCTGGTCTAAGTTTCTAGAGTATGTTCATACTCAAGTCGAAGAGATATGTAGCAACTACGGTAAGCTCGACGTTTTATGGTATGATGGAGCATGGCCGTATAAGGCTGAAGACTGGAAGTCGGCTGAACTTAACGCTAAAGTCCGCAAACTCCAACCTGAAATACTTATAAACAACCGCTCCGGACTTCCGGAAGACTTTGATACACCTGAGCAGCATGTCAGTTTCTCTCCCCCGGGTAGACTATGGGAGTCTTGCATGACTACGACAGAGTACTTCTGGGGCTACTGTAGAGGAGACCCTTGGAGACCGACTAAAAGGCTTATTCAAACACTCGTAACCTGTGCAAGCGGCGAGGGGAATCTTCTGTTAAACGTTGGACCTAAAGCCGATGGGACGTTCCCAGCCGGAGCCATAAGGATACTTAGGGAAATAGGCTCTTGGATGAGGGTTAACGGTGAATCCATATATGGCTCTGAGAGATGCCCATTCAGCACATCCGTTGGAACGTTCACTGCTAAAGGTAATAAGGTATATGTACATGTATTCAGGTGGCCTGGTAGGGAGGTGTGCGTAGCGGGTGTGGGTAATGACGTGAAGGATGCGTATATGCTGGCTACGGGCGAATACGTGAAGTTTTCCAAGACTGGTAGTAGAGTCTTCTTAAGGGGATTGCCCGCAAGAGCTCCAGACCCATACGATACGGTTATAGTCTTAGAGCTCGATGATAAACCACGCGGTTTAACGTTTAAAGTTGAATAGCGATTGTAAAGTCAATTCCATTTCCTACTTTTATTTTTAAAGCATTCAGTCTAAGTAAAGCCGTGGCTTTTTCCTTTAAACGCTTAGCGTTTAAAGCGTTTTTAAAAGCTCTTCTAAACCCTTCTTCAGATTTTCCAACTGTCTTCTATAGTATTCTTTTTCAGTTTCGGCTTTTCTAAGCGCTTCTTCCAATTCTCTTATCTTAGCCTCATAAGTCTGCTTTACATCCATTTCAAAGACGAGTCTTTCTATGTGAGGATCTTCAAACAATAATTCACCTTTATCTTTATCGTAGAACGCTTTAACGCTGATTCTCACAAAGTCTCCTTTACCGAGTTTAAGTTCTTCTACGAGTTTTCCATAGAGTATTTGATTAAGCTTAGCTATGTCTCTAAGTATTACATCTCGAGGCACCAAAGTCTTAAAGACAGCCAACGCCACTTTCCTAAGCTTACCTGCATATAAAGCAGCTGGGATGACACCAGTTCTGAGCTCGACTTTCTCTGAAGATTGTATAGACATTCAAGAAGTAGTTTTTCTACACAAATATATGAATTTTACCGATAGTCAATCTACAACGGCCTCTACGATTAACCTATGAAAAGCCGTCCTTACATCAATTATTCTCTTACAAGCGGGATTATCCCTAGATGGGTGAATACGATTAGTTAACAGTATTACAAAAAGGTTCAATTTAGGACTTATCCAGATTGATGTTCCAGTAAAACCCGTATGTCCATAAGAGTCTTGGGGAAGGGTTGACTCCAATGGTTTAGCCCATCCAAGCCCAAATCTCTTGGAGCCGTTTTCAACCCAAACCCTCACGGCTTCTTCAACGGTTTCATCTCTAAGTACTCTAACCGAACCATAGAATCCTCGATTGAGCATCATTTGGCTGAAAACCGCTAAATCGTACGACGTGGAAAATAGACCCGCATGACCTGTCACGCCCCCCATGGCGTAGGCGTTTTCATCATGAACTCCGCCTACTAATACCTTCCCCCTCCATGGACAGTTCTCCGTAGCAACGGCCTCGGCTTTAAGGAGACCGGTGGGCTTGAACGTTGTCTTAGACATTTTAAGCGGTTTAAATATTTCATTTTTAGAAAGCTCGTCGATGTTAAGCCCTGAGACTTTCTCCAGTATGAAGCCTAATAAGATAAAGCCTAAGTCGCCATAGAGGATTTTAGAGCCCAACTCGTATTCGCAGTCCAATTGTGTTATTGCGTTTAAAAATTCGTCTTTACATTTACACGTTTTATAAAGCGGTAGCCAAGCGGGCAACCCGGAACTATGGGTTAGAAGATGCCTTATTCTAACGTTTTTCCTCCATCCACGGTCCCAACCGCTTAAGAACTCTGATACATGCGATTCGAGGCTTAAAAGCCCTTTTTCAACCATTTTAAGCGTTAAAGTCGCCGTGCAGATGGGTTTAGTAAGAGACGCCAAGTCGAAAACCGCCTCTTTAGTCATAGACCTTACTTCAGGTATGAGTTGAGCATAGCCTCTAGCCTCGTAAAGGGCTACCACAGCCTTTCGGGCTACTAGAACTACAAAACCAGGGTAAACTCCATCTCTAACCCCGCCCTCTAAAACATTCAACGCCTTCAGTAGCTTTTCGGAGTTTAAACCGGCCTCCAACGGTTCTCCAAACTTTAAAAGACTGGACATGGTGATACCTTCAAAAATATAGGGGTGATTTAACGCGCATCAGCTGGGCATACATATTATCTCTTTTATCTTCAACTCCGTGAACTTCCGGGAGTACGATGGTTTAACCACTATCGCCGTGTCCGCTCCTCTATCCGTCCCAGCTATGGCGATGACGTTTCTATCGACTGGTATGAGCCCTGCGTCAGCAGCCATTAGAACGATCTCGACGCAGACCTTCATGCCTTGACTAAACCTGTAGAGGGTCTGGGCTATAACCCCTTTAACGGATAGAAAACCCGTAAATGCTTCATCGACTCCGTCGCTTAAAGAGTGGGTGCACGTAAGCACTTTAATACCTTTCTTCTGAAGGGTCAGCCGCTCATTTTCCGTCATCGTCCACCCCTCTTCACTATAACCTTCAGATATCGTTACGGCGACTACGTTGAATTTCGATGGGTTGAAGACCTCAGTCAACTTAAGTGCAGTAAAACCGTGGGTTGAAGCCACAACTACATCCTTTATTCCAAGCTCTAAAGCCCTTTCATAAGCCAATCTGATTGTTTCTTCCGTGTTCTCCGGACCGGCCTTTTCGAAATAAGTTATGGTCTTCTTCATATCAACTCTATTTGATCAAACTCAGGAGATAAGTTTTTGGGAAATGGTTAAGAGTTGAAGCCTACATATTTCCACTCATGGTCGATTCCCTCGAGATTCGTGAGTATAGAGCCGGGGATGAAGAGGCACTAGTCGATGTTTGGAATGAGTTCTTCAGGAAAGACCCGTTGACTTTAAAAGTCTTTGAGAGAAAGGTTTTACTCGACCCCAACTTCGACCAGTCTGGGCTTAAGATAGCCGAATTGAACGGCGAAATCGTGGGATTTCTAATTGGAATTGTAAGGCGGTATCCTCTGTTCTACCATGGGTTGGAAGAGGAAAACGGTTGGATAACCGCTATAGCTGTGAAAACTGGGCTCATTGGAGTGAGCGTTGCCGACCATTTAATGGTGGAAGCATTTAAATTTTTCAAAGAGAAAAAGCGTAAGTACGTCTGGTTTTCACCATACACTCCCAACTACTTCTTCCCAGGGGTAGACCCCGAGAGGTATGGAGAATTGTTCGATTTACTCGTTAAACACGGTTTTGAAAAAGTTTACGAGGCTTTAAGCATGGATGCTCAACTGTATCCAGACTACAGTCTACCGGATTGGGTTGTTGAAATCGAGAAGAAGCTTGAAGAAGAAGCTGTAAAGATCCAATCCTTAGAAACCAGGTACGTTTATCCGCTTTTGAAATTCATCAGGGAGAACTTTCACGCAGACTGGTATAGACACACGTTGGAGCTTCTTCAAAGCGGATGCGACAAAGATCAAATACTCATAGCCGTTAAACACGGTGAGGTTGTAGGATACTGTCAGTATTTCCACGGTGAAGAATACGATTGGCATAGACCCGGAACACACTTCGGTCCCTTTGGTGTAAGAAAAGATATGAGGGGGAAGGGCATTGGAAGTGTTCTAATGGCTAAGTGCCTCCAGAGCATGCGGTCGAAGGGCTTTCACAATGCCTTCCTATTATGGACCGATAGGGAGACCGCTAAGTTCTACTCGCGCTTCGGTTTTAAAGCGACCAGGAGCTTTTACATTATGAGGAAAGTCCTATAGGTGGTAGACGTGGTGAGACTTATGGTGATAGGTGCGCACGCCGGGGATGCTGAAGTCACCTGTGGAGGGATAATCGCCAAGTATTCGAAACGAGATCGTGCAATCATCGTGCACATGACTTTAGGTGAAAAAGGACACTTTAAGCTTTCAGCTGAAGAATATGGACTTCAAAAGCGTAGTGAAGCCGAAAAAGCAGCTAAAATCCTAGGTGCCGAAGTCGTATTCCTACCCTATAAGGATGCTGAGCTACCGACCGACAGCGAAGTCAAGTTTAGACTGTGCGATTTGATTAGAGAGCATAAGCCAGACGTATTGGTGACGCATTGGAAGGGGAGCATTCACAGAGACCATAGGAGTACGTATTTAAACGTAAGAGACGCGGTCTTCTACGCCGCACTACCAGCGGTTAAGAGGGAGAAGTCCCCATTCCGCGTCAAGGCGTTGTACTACGCGGAGAACTGGGAAGACCCTTATGGTTTTAAACCGCAGGTTTACGTAGATATAAGCGAAGAGTTTGAAGTGTGGAGGGAGGCCGCCAGCGTGTACGCATTCGCTAGGGGGGAGACTGGTTTTCCATACATAGAGTACTACACCTGCCTCTTTAGATTGAGGGGAATCGAATCCGGCTTCAAATATGCTCAAGCATTTATGGTCCCTGAGGCCCAGAGGAAGGTGCGGATGAAAGAGTTGCCATAACTCCTTAGACCATTAATCGTAAAGAAGGTATTTCCTCCTATTTTTCTCAAAACGCTCTACTTCATCGCATAACTTGGCCACTTCCTTAAACTCACACCCTCCCTCTATAAGTTCACGAACTGCATCGCTTCCGATTAAACAGTCGAAGTAGTATCTTGCTTGAGGTTTAGTGGATGGACCGCCGACTCCGCAAATAGAACACCCCAACGTACCTTCGTAGCATTCCACGTTAAACCGGAGCTCATCCGGGTGAATCCTCTTAACCGCCCATACTATGGCTAATCCGAGTTTGACGGGCTCCAATGTATTTCTGTCGGTGACGTGTATTTGCAATCCACGACACAGCTGTTCCCCGTACTTACGATACCTGGGTATGAATGTAGAAGGTCTAAACTTAACACCTTTAATAGGCAGACTTTTCAATTCTTCAACTAGTCTACAATTGTCTATCCACGGAGCACCTATCAGTTCGAAGGGTTTTGTCGTACCCCTGCCTTCAGATATATTGGTCCCCTCTAGTAAGCACGTCCCTGGGTAGACGGTTGCCGTACTTAAACACGGCATGTTGGGCGATGGGGGAACCCATGGAAGACCAGTTTCGTCAAACCACATCCTGCGATTCCACTCGATCATCCTATGCACTTTCAATTTTGTGTTTAATCCAGCCTCTTCGTTAAACAGTAAAGCCAGCTCCCCCACGGTCATTCCATGCCTAACCGGAATATCCCATATACCGACGAACGACCTATACCTTTTATCGAGGATTGGGCCTTCTACGCGGTTTCCCGTTATGGGATTCGGTCTATCCAATACGATGACCTCTACATCGTTTTCCCCAGCAGCTTCTAAAACGTAGAAGAGCGTTGAAATATACGTGTAGAAGCGGGCTCCAACGTCTTGAATATCGTAAATCAACACGTCTATTTCACTCAGTGTTTCTTTAGAGGGCTTTAACCTGACCCCGTATAGGCTGTAGACTGGAAGCCGCGTCCTTTCATCTACGTAGCTTTCTACGGAGAAGCCCTCAGGCATATCCCCTCTAAAACCGTGTTCCGGAGCGAAAATAGCTCTAACGTCTAAGCGAAGCTTGAAGTAAAGTACATCTACCAGATGCTCCAATTCGGGTGTGACGCCAGTATGGTTTGAAACAACGCCTATGCACTTACCCATTAGAGACGATGAGTAATCTTCAATTAGGGATTGAATACCCAATTTGAGTTTGAACGACACGAATAAATATAACGGAGATGTTGCTATTATAGTTTTTAGTAATGAAGTTTTTCTGCGGTATTGATGGAGGAGCTACGAAGACGTCATGTTTGATAGCTGATGAAAACGGTCACGTTGTCGGCTTAGGCCACTCTAGGTCTTCTAACGTATCCGTGGTGGGCGTTAAAACAATGCTCAGTAGCATTAAGGAGGCTTTGGACTTCGCCGTTGAAAACGCCGGGATAAGTATTAAGCAGATAGATACAATCTTCGTAGCAATTGCTGGAGGCGGTAGTGAGCGTAGGAGAAGACTGATAAGACAAAGCATTGGGGAGTTGGGGATTTCAAACAAGGTTTACGTGGACAGCGACGCCGTAGCTGCGTTCACGGCTACGACTCTGGGAAGACCCGGCGTCGTCGTAATATCGGGTACGGGCTCTATAGTTTTAGGCTTAGATGAAAATGGCGTCTACCATAGGGTGGGCGGTTGGGGATACTTAATCGACGATGAGGGGAGCGCCTTCTACATAGGTAGAGAAGCTTTAAGGTATGCGCTCATGGCTTATGACGGAAGAGGTGAGGAGACGGACCTAGTGACGTACATACCGAAACACTTTAACGTAGATTCACTCGTAGACGTCGTAGACCTCATATCGCTGAGGAAGATAGGGGTCGTGGAGATAGCGTCTTTAGCTCCATTGGTGGTGAAGCTTTGGAAGAGTGGAGACGGCATTGCGTCGACTATTATACGTAGGTCTTGCTACGAACTCGCCCATGCAGCCTCAACTGTCATAAATAGGATGAAGATGAAGAATCCATTAGTCGGTGTCCGAGGAGGAGTTTTCGAAGGCGATGCCGACTTTACTAAGCTATTCTTCCAAATCCTAAAGAAGAAGGTGCCGCGCATCAGGAGGTCCAAGTCCAAGTTCAAACCAGTACTTGGTGCACTACTTTTAGCCTATAAAAGCGCTGAAAGACCGTTGAATCGCCGTTTAATACTCAACCTCTCCGAGTCCGCGTCCAAAGAAGTCTACGTGATGGAGGCTGTTTTCCTCCATGGATGACGTGGAAGAGCTCGATAGACTCATATCTGAACAGAGGAACGTTAGGTCCGTTGAGTTGGACAAGCTTGACGTAGAAGACGTGCTCAGACTGATAAATGACGAGGATAAGAAGGTGGCTTACGCCGTTGAAAAGGAAATACCGAACATCGCTAAAGCTGTAGAGGCATGTGTACGCAGTTTGAAGAGTGGGGGGGCGCATTTTCTACGTAGGTGCTGGAACGAGCGGTAGACTGGCGGTCATAGATAGAGCGGAGCTACTGTCGACCTTTAGCATGGATCCTAGAAGACTCGTAGCAATTCTAGCCGGAGGCTTAAAAGCCATGTATGGCCCATCTGAGGCGGCTGAAGACAGGGAGGAAAACGGCGTCAAAGCCATCGCTAAATATGGAGTAGGCAAGGTCGACACCGTTATAGGCATTTCAGCCAGTGGACGTACTCCATACGTAATGGGCGCTTTAAAAGAGGCTAAGAGTAGAGGGGCAACCACCGTAGCCATTACCGTAAACCCAGACGCCAAGATTTCAAAATATGCCGACATCGTCATATGCACTATCGTTGGACCTGAGGTGGTAGCAGGCTCTACACGTATGAAGGCCGGTACAGCTCAGAAGATGATTCTCACAATGCTCAGTACGACTCTTATGGTTAAACTCGGAATGGTTCACAGCAACCTCATGATAAACCTTAAACCGATCAGTTTCAAACTGAGGGAGAGGGCTAAACACATAGTAATGATTGAAACAGGCGTCAACTACGAAGAAGCTTCGAGAGTCTTAGAAAGTACCAACTACGATGTTAAAGCATCGATAATAATGCTTAAAACAGGCGTAGAATACGGATTAGCTAAAAAGGCTTTGGAAAAAGCCGATGGAAACCTAGAAGAAGCCTCAACAGTAGCAGCTAGATTGAAGGATAAGTTTAAAAAAGTAAGTTAAACTTATACGCTCACTTTAAACTACCGAATTTAAAACACATATAGGTTTCCGATGTTATTCCAGACGAAGGCTTTCGACATCGAGTCAGCTATTGTATAAAGATCTCACCATCCAATATACTGCAGAGAAATTGATAACTTCAGGTTTAACTCTTCACTTCATATAGTTCTGACTTATCCGTTTGTACTCTTCTCCAACTAACTGGCTTATACCAAGGTTCTGGAGAGGAGTATTCAATATCGCCACAATGGACGTGTATGAGCCCCTACTCGGAGTTTCAACACTTGAAGGTTTAGAGATAAGAGTAGACCCAACAACAGGAAAGTAGAAAGCACTCTAACTTTCCAACAATTTCTTGCGATGTGAGTGGCGAAGTTCAAACTCATGAAGACCACACAATGGAATTTCGCATCCGGCTTTTTCCGTTTAAAATTAGGGCTGTCCCCTTCATGTGGATGAAGTGTCTAAGCTGGAATAAAGCCTCTATTTAAAATGAATAGTAAGATTCCAGCATAGAGAATGGTCCATCTTAAAGAGAGATATGGGATAGTGGAGAAGCACTCCCTGCTGAACTGACAGATGAAGCTGAAAACGTAACGCCTCAGGCGAATGCTGTAAGCTCCGACTTTAGCTGTGGAGGAGCCTACGAATCTTAAGTTCTATACTCTTACCCGGCTCAACATTAAAGAGTATGATTCAAGTGGAAACGTAATAAAGGGCTCATAAAACGCTTTAAAGAGAGGAGACCAAAATAAACCTTGAAAAATCATAAATCAGAAATTGTAATTGAAAGATTACTGAAAATTTATGCTTTGTGACTTAATTCTCGTTTTGCTTCAGCCCTTTAAAGTAAGGAATTCGAAAAGGGACCTATGGGTTAATTAGGAAAGTAGAGCCATGACGGGTGAAAGAACATAATTAAGCTACAAAGCAAAAATTTACAGTAGTATGGTTCGATTATGGAGACGTCAAAAGTTTAATCGAACAAACAGCTAAACCATTTAAAAATTCTTTATGCTTTATTATCTAGTAGTAATGGCGACGTTATTCCCATCTTTTGCAGAGCTAAACTTACAGCCCTTTTAAGGAAATATCCCTGTCTGACTTTTTCCCCTAATTTTATACAATTTTCTTTTATCATGCTATACGATTCTCTATCCATTTTCATTAAAAGACCCGGAATGCTATCCAATGAATCGAAGGAAAACCCAATTTTATACTTACTAATTAAACTGGAAATGTAAGAGAGCTTAGAAGAGCTAAGCACAGGTAGGCCTGCAGCTAAGTAAGCGGAAAACTTGGAAGTGGAGCCATACTCTAGATATCTCTCGACTGGAGATTCGTAGTGTATCATTCCAAAGTGATATTTTTCAAGAAAACTTGGAATGTTTTCCGGAGGTATAAAGCCCTCGTACTTAATATCTTCTCTGCCGAGATTATTAATCCATTCTCCATTAATGCCGAAGAAGGAATAAAGTATATCTTTTGAGGAGGGTAGCTCCTTAATCCAGGAGAACACATTTCGATCCAAGATGCTTGCCAAAAACGCTATTCTCAGAGGTTTATAAAGTTGAAAAATTCCTCTAGGCGATATTTCTGCGCCATAATCTAAAACCTCAAACAGCACAAATTTATTATCGTCAAAACCATACTTCTCTTGAATCTTTCTCTTCATATTTTCGTTGAAAACAAGTAAAACATCAAAACTTCTGAAAACTCGTTTCTCAATTTCGCATGCCTTTTTATACTCTTCGTCACTTAACTCATGCTCAATCATACTTCGCTCAATAGGTAAATCCACTACGTAAAGAATAGAATGCGTCTTCTTATTCAGCTGACCAATTAACATGCTTTCCAGCTTCCTTAGGAAATAATTCCTCCTCAAGTTTATGCAGATATAAGGATAGATAGTTAAGATAACATCGGCTTCACGCCAAAATTTAATAGTCCTAAAATAATATTTTACAGACTCCAAAACTATATTTCGCCTCCCCAATAATACAGGCTTAAACGAAATCTCAGATGAAAATCTCGCCATGTCCAAAATAATTTTCTGTGAGGCTAATGAAAGACCTTTTGAGTATGGTGATGGAAATAAACAAAGACAATTTTGCCTAGCAAAATCCTCAGTTCGCAACTTCCTAGTAATGTGATGAAACATTGGAATATGTATTTATCTGTTATTAATGAGTCTTTAAGGCTTTAGCATTATCGTAAGCTCCATCTATGAACGGCCTACTAATTCTCCTACGCTTAGAGGGGAAGATGTAGAACAGTCAATGGATCTAGGATTTCCTTCTCTTACTGCAAAGAATATTCTAAATCTAATGAAACTATTTTTCTCCTCTAACACCCTCCCCTCTTTTTAGTGCCCTTTAGTAGAAGCTCCACGGCATATGCTCCAAACTCGTTGGCGAGAATTCTGCTTTGCGCTGTGGGCGGTCCACCCCTTAAAGCGTGACTAAGAACTGTCAAACGGGCTTCATATTCCGTTTGCACTTTATTTCTTTAACTATTTGCGTAGAATCCTCAGGGCCTTCAGTCATCACTATTATTTTTTGACGTTTCCTCTTTTCCATCCTTGCCTAAGCTTATAGTCCTAAAATTTCTTCTTTTATGGCTTTATGGCTTTGGATTATCGGAGTAGCAGTGTTCACGATGTAGATTTCAAGAGAATTAAATAATTCCTTGAAAAATTGCTTCCTTAAATTTGTCTTTCTCTCGTCTTTTACAAGCATGTGGGGGTTGCAAAAGTCGACGGATTCTATGTAGCAGGATGCTTCTTCGGGCGAGAGCCTGTTAAAAACTGACTCGTCTTTTGGATCCCGCTTTAACAATATTGCCTTTTTCAAAGTAGTCATGGGTAAAATTTTTCCTTTGCCAACAACCCACCTCACATTTACGACTGCTCTGCCTTTTGAATCGAATTCAGCCTTCTCCACAAGTTTCTGATACTCTCCCCAGACATCAGCTATATCTGCTTGAATGTAGAAATTTTTCTCTGAAGCAAATGCAACGGCTTGTCCTCCCATCAAGCGTACAAAGAACCAGTCATCTGACACTACACGCACCCCTCCAATTCTGAGAAGCCCGTAAGTATGCGTTGTTTTACCCGTTCCAGAAGGTGCAATTAGGCAAACTCCCTTGCCATCTACGTCCACACATGCTCCGTGAACGGAATTTATCCCATGACTATCTTCCAGAATATCGCTTGCAACGCTTAAGGCTAGGGACTTAACCCAACCATAATAGTCTATGTTGATTAAGAAGGCTGTTTTAGAAAGCGGGTCGTAAAACACTTGTTGCTCTCCAGTTTCTTCACTTGTTACTATTAGTCTTCCATGGGAGCGAACATGCGCCGACATTGGGTAGAAACTTTCTTCCCAACGTTCCTTCACATATCTCATGTCCGTTAGGAGTTTGATGCAACATCCGTAAATGTCGGCTCTTTCTTCGTAAAGGAGACGCTCCCCATATTTCTCCATCAGCCTATCTTTTTCTTCAATAGAGATCGGTTTGACTCTATATTTTGATGACAACAACATCACCTTATAACCTTGCTTCTAACAAGCTTTCTCAATTCATCGGCAATGAAAACCGAACTTGAAACAAGAATTATCGTCAACCAGCCCCATATCGAAAGCGTGGCGGTGCCTAAGGCAACTTTTAGAAGAGCAAATATTGTAGCTAAAACTTGCAGAGAAACTGATGCTGCGATGGTTGCGAACAAACATTTATTAGTGAACACTCTTATCCCTTATAAGGGTTACAGAGATTTCCTATCATTACTAGAGTCCTATCTATCACGCTCATCTTTAGGTTGAGCAGAAATTCGAAGAGATTTATCCATAAGCCGAGGTATTTCTTGCTCAGTCCTCTGAAGGTTCTGTACCATGTCTTGAGGAAGGAGAACCTGTTTTCGGCATTGTTTATGTGAACGCGGCCTTCAGCAAACCTCTTCTCTCCATTGTATCTTGGAATGACCTTGTGCTTGTAACCGTCCCTTTCTATATCCTTGGCATAGATTAGAAAGTCATCTGTATTCACTATGGAGCCTTTCTCAACGTGTCTGTTCAATAGATTAGAGACTAAGTCCTTGCTCAACCCCTCCAATGCGACGAAGAATATGCTCCTACCTTTTCTTTCAGTGATCGACATTATTGGAGTCTTACCCTCCTCCAAGCCTCCCCTGCCTTTTACCTTTCTCCCCAGCTGTTACATAGGTTTCATCGACCTCAACGTCTCCTCTGAGCTTTGAAGCGATCTTCTTCGCGAGCAGATACTCCTTCATCTTCTTGGCATTTCTCCACACATGCTCGTACTTCCTTCCCAGATCCAAGGCTATGGAGTATAAGCTTCTCGATCGGCTCTCCTTTATCAGATAAAACCATTCCCATATCTCGAGCTTGGACTTGTCGAAGATCGTATTTGTTCCGTCGTTGAAGCTTCTTCCGCATCCCCTGCAGAGATACCTTTGAAAACCCCTCTTATCCTTACCCTTCTTCACCACAACCCCAGAATCACAGTAAATGCACCTAACGCCGTCCTTCCATCTCAGCTTTTGAATTATACTAATGCATTTTTCATCTGGAGGAGCGAAATCCTTGGCGGATAGCATATAATATACTCCCGCTTACCCATATTTATACCATCGTTAAAGGATATGAGCGTTAGTTAAAAAGCCTAATTTGAAAACGAATTTTGTTCTCTCTGCAATTGAGAGAGTTGAACACCTGGAACATTGCCATTGTTGTGAATCCTAAGGTTCGCACTCTAATTATGTCGCCACCACTCCATTTCCTTCGTAAAGACAAATAACGTTCCAATCATCATGAAAACACCCACGTAAAGAGTATTTATCAAATTATTGACTATTTTCTCGTTCGGCTCTCTCGGAGTTTTAGTTTAGGACGCCCATATTTAACTCTAAGTAC
>CALKCG010000165.1 GCA_938082915.1 uncultured archaeon
AGAGGGGGTTTTGTTAAATGCCTCCTATGTGAAAGGCGATGTCTGATATCTGAAGGGTCTACAGGCTTCTGTGGTACGAGGGTTAATGTGGGTGGGATACTTTATACGATCGTCTATGGAGATATAAGCGCGTTATCTATAAATCCCATAGAGAAAGGCTACCCCTTCTGAGGTAGCCCTCTAGAAAACCTCTGTACCACTTCTATCCAGGTACGAAGGCTTTAACCTTTTCCACGTGGAGTTGCAACTTCACATGTCCATGGTGCCAAAACTGGACACTTTCAAAGTTTAAGCCAGACCCGTTTAAAGCAAACTACATGAGTCCTAGAGAGCTAGTGGATTTAGCTGTTAAAAGTCGTTGTCAGGGTATTTCCGTATCTTTCACCGAGCCGACTCTTCTCTTCGAATATTCACTCGACGTTTTCCCTCTAGCGTTGAACGCCAGTTTATATACGAACTACGTGAGCAATGGTTATATGACGATTGAAGCTTTGAAAATGTTACGTGATGCAGGGCTTCAGTCGATAAAGATCGATGTTAAAGGCGGCTCGGATGCCGTCAGAAGATTCTGCGGAGCAGACGTCTCCATCGTATGGAGAAACGCCGAAGCCGCGAAAAACATGGGTATGCACGTTGAAATAGTTAACCTAGTTATCCCAGGTGTTAACGACGATGAAAGTGTATTAAGGGAGGTCGTTGAAAACCACATTAAACACTTAGGCGTAGATACTCCGATACACTTTACCGCTTATTATCCAGCGTATAAATTCAAAGCCCCACCCACACCAGTTGAAAAGCTTGAGGAAGCATATGAGCTGGCTAAAAGATTCGGCATTAAATATCCATATATAGGAAACGTTCCAGGTCATAGATGTGAGAACACTTACTGTCCAAACTGTGGACACCTTCTCATAAAAAGGGTTGGTATCTTCAAGGTTGACATTAAGATTAAGGCTGATGGTAAATGTCCAAATTGTGGGGAAACCATCCCCATAATGTTATGGAAAGGTCGCGTTTAAAGATGTTTACTTTACTAATTTGTAATATACCTCAGGTTGATTGAAAGCAGCTGCCACAGCTCCGTGGAGAACTATATCGTCTTTTAACGTCGTAAGTTTTATATCTGGAACGCGGTTTATCGAATACTCCCCTATGTGTTGTAAGATGAAGGGTATTACTAGTTCACTGTTATGTAGTGCAACAGATCCTCCGACTGTTATAAGCTCGGGGTCATAGACGTCGACTACCGAAGCGAAACCTATGGCGTTTAAAACGCCTATCCTCTTAACGACTTCTAGGCTGAACCGATCGGCCTGTTTAGCGGAGTCATAGACCATTTTGGCTGAAATCTTAGACCAGTCTCCCTTGGTAAACTTATACGGGAGGCTTTTTTCAAATCCCGTTATTAGATTATTCTCGACTAGATATCTAACGTAGTTCGGTATGTTTCTACCGGAACAATAGGCCTCCCAGTGTCCCCGCTTACCGCATCCACAGATGAGTCTCCCATCAAAATCTATGACTATATGTCCAATTTCATGGGCGTTCCCATCTTTACCTAAAAGTAGATTACCATTAACGTAAACCCCGGCACCTATACCCGTGCTTATCGTTATATAGATGAGGTTCTCCACAGTTTTTCCATCACCGTAAAACTTTTCACCTACCACTGCGGCCACACAGTCGTTAAGTAGGACAACTGGAAGTTTAAACTCCTCCTCAAGGGGTTCAACTATCGGTATAAAGCCAACCCCAGGGATGTTGGCAGGCTGTTCAATGCCGCCACGCTTAAGATTAAGCGGGCCTATAGACCCTATGCCTATTCCAACCATTTCCTCAACGTTTAAATTTAGGCTTCTACAAAGGCTTCTAATCATACGTGATATCTGACGGCTTATAGCTGTGGGATCTTTACTTCTATCCGTTTCCTCCATTAGTTTTGCCAATATTTCTCCGTCTTCATTTCCAATAGCAATTCTTAAGTTTGTAGCTCCAATATCTACGCCTAAGCCGTACTTTTTCACATTTAAGCACCAATAGTTAAGTATAGATTTTTCCTTATATTTTTAGTTGCTCTTCTGACAATCCTCTTTACTAATAAATTCCAGGTCTAACTGCGCTGGCTTACAATTCAAAACTATTTTTCCCAATTAGTTGTTCGCAATAGATTTATATAAATCTGGTTTATGCTTTCTAATGTAGAAATGAGCCTTAAAGTATTTTCAACCGGGCTTCCAGCCATACCCCTCAGAGGAGCCGCTAATATTTTCGAGAAGAAATACGGTGTCAAATTCGAGATAATCGCAGGACCCATTGAGAAGTGGCTTCCTGACGTCTTGGCTGGAGAGGGCGATATCGTGTCTGTTGGCGCTGAATTTATCATGGACGATTTACAAGAGGAACACAGACTAGTAATGCCCGATACTAGGGTGTCCGTCGGTTACAGGCGCTCCGTAATAATCGTCAGGAAGGGTAACCCTAAAAACATAAGGGGTATCGAGGATTTAGCTGAAAGAGATGATATCAAGGTTTTAATTTGCCGTGGTGCTTGCCAACGCGGTTTATGGGATGATGTAGCGAGTAAGGCTATGTTAACGGATAAAATCCGTGGGAAGATTGTTGACTATGGAACGGGATGCTTAGATACCTATCAGAGGTGGCGTAAGAGTGAAGGGCGTATAGACGCGGCTATAGTGTGGAACGTATATGGCAATGTTTGGCCAAACGACTGCGACGTCGTAGAACTTCCTAGGGAGCTTCAAGTCTACAGAAGCACGAACGTTGCCGTATTGAAATCCACCAAAGATGAAAAGTTGGCACGTATGTTTATAGATTTTCTAAAAACCGAAGAGGCTAAAAGCATCTATGAGAAGTGGGGTTGGATTATACCGAAGCACTAAGTGGGCATCTGCAGAAGGGCTTCCTCAAACATACCGTTGCATTTGGTTTGAAGCTTATGTAAATAGTTTTACCCGTGTTAAGCTCTCTTTCATAGGTTATATTCCTTGGCACATCTACTATGAAGTAATGTTCTTTTACAGAGACTTTCATACGGATAAAGCCTCCGGTTAAAAATAGGTCTTCAATAATCCCTTCGAACACATTAGCTCCTCTATAATTCTCAAAGTGGACTGTTATGTCATCTGGTCTTAAGAAGACGCACACATGTTCATCCATCTTGAAGTAGTCTTCAAATGGGACAGTTATCTCTAAACTTCCAGCCGTAACTTTCGCTATCCCCTCTTTAGGATCAATCTCGCTTATGTATCCACTAAACCTGTTTTCAGCACCTACGAGGGATGCAACGGCCTCAGTCTTAGGTTTAAAGAAGACTTCTCTAGGCTCACCTACTTGCTCAATTCTACCATCGTATAAGACTGCCAACCTATCCGCTAAAGTCAACGCCTCAATCCTGTCATGAGTTACGTAAATAGTTGTTACTCCAAGCTTTCTATGGAGTCTTTTAAGCTCTAACCGGAGAGATTCACGAGTTACAGCATCTAAGTTGCTAAGTGGCTCATCCATAAGGAGCACTTTAGGCTCTAAAACGAGGGCTCTGGCAACCGCCACTCTCTGCTGTTCTCCACTGCTTAAAGTGGTTGGGTATTTATCCTTCAGTTGTTCAATTTTAAGTAGATTTAACACTCCGTAGATTTTTTCGCGAGCCTCTTTTTCCAAAAGTCTTTTAGACTTCGCCTTTAATCCAAAGGCGATATTTTCAAAAACATTCAGGTGGGGGAAAAGAAGATAATCCTGAAAAACCATGCCTACAGGTCTTTCTTCAGGAGCCTTATCATTCATTACGTAGCCATCAATCAAAACATCGCCACGATCTTGCTTTGAGATGCCAGCTACTATGTTAAGCATTGTAGTTTTCCCACAACCGCTAGGTCCCAATACGCATAAAAACTCACCCTTCTGAACGTTTAATGTTAGTCCTTTTAAAATTGTATTCTTCCCGTAAGATTTCCATATGTCTCTCAGCTCAACCGACAACTTATATCTCTCTATACTACTTAAAGTAAAACTTATAAATGTTATACTTTACAGCAGTAGTAGAGGTAGAGATATTGAGTAAGCGAAACCTTGCAATACTTCTGGTTGTGATAACAAATCTCCTACTTGGGTTCGAACTGGGCATTTATTACATCGAGGCTACAAAACCTCGAAAGGTAAGGGTGTTCTTCGGAGCTGCTGCTGAAGTTCCGGAGCAAGAAATCGTAAAGCTTTTCGAGAAGAAATACGGCGTGTCTGTTATAGCCACTTTCGGAGGGTCTGGTGCTCTTCTTTCATCGATTAAAATCGCTAAGACTGGAGACCTGTATATTCCTGGTTCGCAAGATTACATGGAAAAAGCGGTGAAAGATGGGATTATTCAAAAAGACACCATCAGTATAATAGCTTACCTGGTTCCAGCCATCATAGTTCCAAAGGGAAATCCTAAGAACATAACGTGTTTAGAGGATTTAGCCAAACCTGGAGTGCGTGTTGGGCTTGCAGACCCCGAAACAGTATGCGTCGGAGGTTATGCTGTAGACTTGCTGAAACACAATGGTTTGTGGGAGGAAGTCAAACCTAACGTGGTCGTTTACGTTGAGAGTTGCTCAAAACTCGCTAATTTGCCAGTTACAAAATCTGTAGATGCTGTAATAGGTTGGCACGTTTTCTACTATTGGAATCCTAATACGACAGATATCATCTGGATTGAGCCGGGGAAAATACCTAAAATAGCCTACATCGCCGCGGCTCTAACCGTTTACGTTGAAGATGAATACGCGGCGAAGAAGTTTCTAGAGTTTTTAACGTCGGAGGAGTCTAGAGAAATATTCCGAAAGTATAATTATTTTGCGACGGTTGAAGATGCTAGAAAGTACGCCTCTAACGCCACGGTTCCATTAATAGAGGACCCATAGGGGTGTGAACATGTTGAAGGCTAAGTTTATAGATAAGGGCTTTAGATTGTTAGCGGTAGGTTTACTTATGGTGTTTACGCTATTTTTCCTTGCAATTTTAACGTCCATGAGCTGGTACGTAAAGCCGGAGACTTTTATAAAAATCCTTCTGTCAGACGAGGTTTTATTCTCGGTAAAACTCAGCATTTTAACGGCATCGTCCTCCACGGCTTTAGCTCTCAGTGTAGCAATCCCACTGGCATATGTACTATCACGTGTAGATTTTCCAGGCAAGTCTCTAGTAGACGCGCTGTTAGACATACCAATGGTAATGCCTCCTATATCTTTGGGCGCCGCCCTCTTGATCTTCTTTTCAACCCCTTACGGGGAGATGATACAGACTCACTTCGTTAGGTTCGTCTTTGAACCCGCTGGCTTAATCTTAGCGCAATTCACGGCCGTAATTGCCTTTAGCATAAGAATGTTGAAAGCCGCTTTCGATAGCGTGAATCCTAGGTATGAGTCAGCTGCTAGAACATTAGGTTGCACTAGAACTGAAGCCTTCTTAAAAGTTACACTTCCGCTCGCTAAGAAAAGCATATTAGCAGCAGTGATTGTATCGTGGGCTAAGGCCATAGGTGAGTTTGGGGCTTCTGTCACTCTCGCTGGTGCCACGAGGATGAGGACCGAGACAATGCCTATCGCGATATTCCTCAGCCTAAGTTCCGCGGATGTAGAGAGGGCTGTAGCTATAATATTCATCCTGCTCGGAATAGCTATAAGCGTCCTACTCCTCATTAGAAAAATCATAGGGACGGAACCCATCTGGAGGTGATGTTTTTCATGGATGAGAATCACAATGGTGGACAAATTTCACCAGTCGGTAGCGGTCAGAAAACGATAACGATTAACGTCGAACTTAGAGGTGAAGCTAGGAGGCGGCTTAAGATGAATAAACTTACGGTTGATCTG
>CALKCG010000166.1 GCA_938082915.1 uncultured archaeon
ACCATTCCCTCATATTTACAAATACGAGGGAACATTCCGAGGTTTTAGCTTCAAGGTTAAAGGCTTTAGCACCAGAAGTTAAAGTTGGAGTACACCACGGCTCATTATCTAAAGATGTTAGACAGGAAGCCGAAGAGGGGATTAGAGAGGGTGAACTTAATGCTTTGATCTGCACGAGTAGTATGGAGCTTGGTATAGATATTGGAAGACTCGACATGGCTATCCAGTACATGTCTCCTAGGCAAGTCATTAGATTCGTACATAGAATCGGTAGAAGTGGGCATGGCGTGGGTAAAGTAAGTAAAGGGGTAGTCATAACGGTATCTCCCGAAGACTCTCTTGAAGCAGCAGTAATAGTTAGGAGAATGTTCTTAGGTCTTCTTGAGAAGAGTAAAGTGCATGAGTTGGCACTTGACGTTTTAGCCCATCAAATAGCTGGCTTAACGCTTGATTTTAAACGTATAAAAGTAGATGCTGCTTATGAAATCGTTAAACGTGCATATCCCTATAGAAGACTTACACTAGATGATTTCATTGAAGTTGTCAATCTCTTGAACAACATCGGAATAGTTAGATACTTAAGTGGTGAACTACTGGTTACCCGTAAAGCCTACAGTTATTACTTTGAGAACCTTTCAACAATTCCAGACGTTGAACAGTATGTTGTTAAAAATGCTTTAGATGGGAGAATAATCGGCGTTTTAGATCAAGAGTTCGTAGGTGAAAGGGGGGAGGCGGGACTTATTTTTATAATGAGGGGACAGACTTGGAGAATTTTAAGTCTCGATCACGAGAAGAAGATAGTTAACGTTGAACCTACAGGAGAGGTTATAGGCGCCGTACCTTCATGGGAGGGGGAGCTCATTCCGGTATCGAGGGAGGTGGCATCTGAAGTTTATGAAGTCCTCAGTAGAATTTACGATGAAATCAAACGTGGCGGTGACCCTTTTAAACCTCTGCAAAACTATGATTTGACAGAAGCCGCTAAGTCTAAAGTCGTAGAGTACGTAGAAGAACAGAGTAAAGCATGTACTATAATTCCTAGTCCTAGAAGAATACTAGTTGAAGGTTTTAGAGAAGCAGTAGTCATATACATACCTTTTGGAGATTTAATAAACAGAACACTAGCATTAACGTTAACAGCCGTGCTCAGCAATAGGTCAGGCTATTCAATTGGTTTCCAGGTGGATCCGTATAGGATTTGCCTTTTAGGTTTATTCAATCTATCGATTCAAAATGTCGTTGAAGAAATTAAAAGACTCAAACCGGAGGAGCTTGTCCGACTGCTTGAGGCAATTTTACCGGAGACAAGTCTTTTTAAGTGGAGATTCTGGCATGTAGCGAAGAGAATTGGTATAGTCAGTAGGGATGCCGATTATAATTCCTTGAAAACTAAAGCACTTATCGAAGCTTATAAAGGAACCCCGGTTTTCCATGAAACTTTTAGGGAAATATTAACAGATAAACTAGATTTAAAAGGAGCTATGGACGTTTTAAGCGGTATTGTTAGAGGGGATATAAGCGTAGATGTTTTACCTTCCAATTTAAATCCATCACCCATTGCTATGCCCATACTTGAAAGAACTTTACCGCAAGATGTCCTTAGACCAGTATGCTCAGATGGTGAAACTTTGAAATTGCTTAAACTTAGACTTATGAATACCCGTGTGAAACTTATATGCATCTACAACAATGATTGGGAAACTATACGTAAAGTTGCGGATTTACCTGAGAGGATTAGATGTCCGCGATGTAAGTCGACGCTAATAGCCGTCATTAAGCCTGGAGACCAAGATTCTAGGAAGATTGTCAAAAACTGGCTTGAACGGAGAAAGATGGATGAGGATATGAAGAATATATGGATGAGGTTGTGGCGAAACGCTAGTCTAGTCCAGAGCCTAGGTAGACTTGCAGTTATGGTCATGGCTGGAAGAGGAATAGGACCTACTATAGCTTCGAGAATATTAAGTAAACCCTTCATAAATGAAGAACAGCTTCTCAAGGAGGTTCATAAAGCCGAAATAGAGTACATTAGAACGCGTCCATTCTGGGACTAAGCTTGGCCGAGTACTTCCTCGACTTTAACTGGTGCTTTTCTCCTCCAAGACTCTACAGCAGTCAAAGTTACGGCTAAAGTTCTCAACCCCTCCTCTATCGGAACCTCCGTATCAGTATTTTCAACTATACTTTTGAGAAACTTTCTATCTTCTTCAAAGTATGGATTTACTGAATGTCTGATTTCAGTAGATTCCATACCTCTGTATATTTTTGCGGATTGAGGACTTATCTCCAATTGAAGATTCTTAGCAACAACCCTCAATCCTACAATTCCACCCGTAGGCTGAGCTGCAGAGGTATTCGATATTACTCCTACAGCGCCATTTGTAAATCTGAGCGTGAAAACTCCAACGTCCTCTATAGTAAAGCCGGGTATGTCTACGTGTAGAATCGTATCCATTTCTGTGTAGACTGTTTCAATCTCGCCGCATAAGAACCTGGCTAAGTCGAATATATGGGTGGTCTGTTCTACAACCTGACCACCGCTCATGTCTCTCCTGATCCACCATCCTCCGATTGTCGATGGAATCCAGCCCCACCAGTACCCCTCAACCAAACCTATTCTACCGCCTTCTTCCATTAGAATCGTGCGTGCTCTCTGAACGCCGTCATACTGTCTCCAATGATAGCCAACCCAGCTTTTAACTTTATACTTACGAATAGCATTAACCATAGATTTAGCGGTGGCTATGTCAAGCGCTATGGGCTTTTCTATGAAAACGCTAACGTTTTTCTCGGCAGCTACGACCACTTCATCTTTATGAGCAAAAGGTGGAATACATATCCAAACGGCATCTAAATGTTCTTTTTCAAACATATCATGGTAATCTTTGTAAACAGAGCCTACTCCGACTCTTTGAGCGAAGGATGAGGCCCTAGACTCATCTATATCGCAGAAAGCTATCGGTTTAACGCCAAGGCTTACAAGCTGGTTTAAGTGATGGGAGGCTATGCCTCCACATCCTATGAAGCCTATTTTAAGCTCTGACACTTTCATGAGTAGTCACCATGTTAAAGATTACTGTACATGGTTATTATGTCAAACGACTATTGGTTTAATTCCGAGAAACTTACACGCGTCTTTTATTTCGTTAGTATAATCTCCATGAATCATACTGGCGTGATGCACAAACCCTTCTTCCACGAGAACTCTATAGAGTTTATCTAAGTCTTCAACTTCAACCCAGCTGTAGGTGCCCCTCGTATAAGGCGGTGTTTCTACAACCTTGCCTCGTGTTATGAGCATCTTAAATTCTCCCTTATGCTCTGTAAGTCTGTTTATGGTTACGACGCCTGGTTTAAGCTTGAACTCGGCAGTCCCATAGCATTTCTCCACTCCCACATCTCTGAAGAGAATACTATGGTATCTAAGGTTAATTGGACAGCCAGAGCATACGAGGGATACAGGTGCGTTACCGCAATGCCACATTAGAACGATGTTGTCTTTCTCCTGATGTCTTATGGTCCAGTCTACGAAATGTGGCGGAGTTGTTTCAAGCGATGCCAAGTACTGTATCAACATCGTTAAAGCGCCGTATATGTCAGACTCACAGGCGCATAGCATTCCAGATTCCGTTAACCTTCCCAAGATGTGGCAGACAGCTATACCATACATGTGTTGAAATTCAATCCAACATCTAACACCTGCAGCAGAGAGTTGATTATCCCTGAATAGCCTTCTTAAGACTGTTTCAACTTTAGCTATGAGCTTAAGCTTTTCAGGTGGAACTTCCGAAGCAGTAACGTACTTATTGATCTCTTTTACTATCTCTATGATGTCTGGATCATCGTCGCTAAGAGCATTAACAGCTAAGACTATTTGAGATAAGTCTACGGGTACAACTTTCTGACTGAAGTGTCTTAACATTTCAGCTTCGTTAAACGTACATGTTTCAAAACGTTCAGGTCTAGGACCGATGAGTCCTATGTTTGCCCATTTAAACCCGCTTACTATGGCACATGTCCTTACAAATGCATCGATGCTTTTAAGGAACATTTCATCCTCTGGGAAGACTACTCCTAAAAACTTAAACGGTAATTCTCTACGGTATAGGGCTGAGGTTAGAGATAGAGTGCCGCAGAAGCTGTCAGATTTTCTGAAACCTTCGGGGCTTATAGTGGGTTCTTTGGTTGCGAAAACCATCACTGGAACCCTTAAACTATCTGCTATTCTAGCACCTGCCACTTCATCTCCGAAAGTCATAGTGCCTAGAAGCAAACCTTCAACATTTTCAGCTTTAAAAAGCCGTGTGACTTTATCGGCATCCTCATCGTTTCTAACAAGACCGTTTTTAGTTAGATTCTCAGATGGATATACGAGCGTCATACTCTCAACTTCGGATAGGGTTTTGATGAAACGTTTTCTAAGCTCTACTGCCCAATCCTCGTCGAAGGGCTCCCTATGCAGAGGGACGAATCCTATTTTAACCTTTCTCACCACACCACCTCCGGTTTTAACTTAAAAACTCTTTCAAGAAACGGACACCATTCGCTATTTCATTTTCTAGTGTGAGGAAGGCTTTAAGCTTAACCTTCTCCTACACAATTTATGCTTTGCACTTTCACTTCCGCTTCCTGAAGAGCATTACTCCGTTGAAGGTCGTCACGTACTCGAAGCCAACTTCTATGAGCTTCGCGGCCTCTTCTACCGTGGAAGCGGTCTTGCAGTAGAATTCGTCGTTGTTCGTCTGGAACAGGGCTTTCTCTATCGATATGTAAATCATGGTGTTTTGGATGTTCTTATGCCCCAGCAATTCTTTGACGTGTATGATGTCCTTGGTCTTGTGATACTCCATGGTAGCTTTCCAACCCTCCCATAAATTGTTTTAAACTTCTCTAAGACGTCTTCAGTGTAAGGGTCTACATCTCTAACCCAGATTAAAAGCTCTGGGTCTATACATGTCTTCAACGCCTCTGAGCCGACCTCCTCCACCATGTCTAATACGTCTTCGTAACTTTCTATAATCGGAGGGTGGTTTTGTAAAGCTAAAGTTACACCATAATCTTCAGCAAACCTCGAAACTTCTTTGAATGCTTCAACACATAAACGCCAATGTTCATGGTATGGGATGGAGGGATCTACGTCAGTCATACCAGCTGCGAAAACACGTACAATATCGGTCTCAAGGTCTCTCGCAAGTTTTATGAGCTCTTTAACATATAGAATGTTAAGCTCTCTCTTAAAGGCATCAGAACCCGAGAAATCGTTGTAACCAGCTATGGCAGCTATGTCGAGTCCACTTGATGAGCTAATTCTCTAAGGTTTCTTCTAGATTCCGCAGATAGATCTCCGGGGTTTGCATGAGGTCTCTTGCCCATCAGCTCAACTCCATCGGAGCCGTATTGTTTAACTTTCGGTATGAGCTCCTCAAGACGTACGGGATTTCCTCTGTAGAAGAAACCGGATAAACTTACGCTATGCGAGGAGGGTTTCAAAAGCCTCGACCCCTCGATTAAGAATAGATTTCTAGCAGTGTTTAAGTTTAATCGGTCTTATAGGCGATTACAGCCAACGCCTCCGGTACCTTCTTAACCGTAAAGCCAGCCTTCTCAAGCCTATTCTTAACACCAGCCATTATATTTTTTCCACTCTTATGGCCGGGCTGACCGGTATAGTGTACTAGTATGCCTTTAGGTTTAAGAACTCTGTAGAGCTCACGATAGAACTCTAATCCATACAATTCTCCGGCTAGTGAAAGCCTAGGGGGGTCGTGCATAATCCTATCGAAGGACTCGTCCGCCAAACGTTTAACGACTTTTAGAGAGTCTTCAACCACTATGGTGATTCTATCGTTTTCAAGCCATCTACTCCACGGGTTGAAACAAGCAATCTCGAGTACGTTAACGTCCTTCTCTACAGTCAATACTTCACCAGCCCCCATTTTTAAAGCCCATATAGCTGTATAACCTAGTCCAGTACAGACGTCTAGGACTCTACAGCCTCTCCTAATAGATAACAATTTGACTTTGGTCTTTGAGTCCTCCCAAGGAGTAATGTTTGAAATGCGGTGCATATGGATACCGTTTATTTCTATCGTAGGAGCCGTATTCGGAGCCACTGGCTTAAGTTTATAGTAATGTTCACCACACGTTTTAGCAATTTTAACTAGAGAACCGTCTAAAATAGCATAGACAACTTCCTCCCCCAACACTCTTTTAAACTCTTCAATGTTGATTTTCGAGTTACGTATTACAACGTAGTCTTTGCCTACGTAAACCCTCTCCCTTGAAAGACCCATATCTAGGGAAGTATAAATTTCTCCATCTCGAGCAGAGTGTAAAATTTCTTCAACTATCCAATGTGTTAAAACTGGAACATTCTTAAAATGGTATTTGAATGTTTTGAAAGACTGGCGCAATACCTTCAATAATAATTGAAGATTAAGAACGTGTATATAGAGTTATACCAGGTGCCTAAAGAAGAAAAATTGAGTGTAAATACCAGCGGCCCACTACGAATACCATTGAACGTTGTCTTAAGGCGTTTAAAGAAAGGCGTGAAGCTAAAGCTGAAACATCTCCTCCTAGTGTTAGAAGTGTTTTCAAGGTTATTTTTAACCATAAATTCTTAACTTTATTTTCATATGGATTTTTATAAGTGAAATTTTCGGTTAAAATTTAACGTTGATGTAAACGTTTTCTAAATCGATTATAAACTTCATCTGAAGAAAGTGTTAAAAGTCCGACCTTCAAGTCGCTTATGAGCGGTTGTATGGAGACTTATATGAATCTCTTTCGTATGGATTTTGTATGGTTGTTGTATGGACTTGTATGGAAAAACAATAGACCCTCCCTAGGCTACATGGAATTCGGAGAAATTGATAGATTGCCTAGAGTTTTCTCTACGTGTTTCAGCCTCTCTAAGCCCTGTCTTCAGAGTAGCTTCTGAACGTCTTGAAGTCTATCGAAGCGGTATATGGAACGGAAGTTAAAGCCTCAAAAATGCACTTTCTAAAAAGAAAAATAGTGGAATACCGCGGAGGTAAACTCAGGAGAAATCTCTATTGGAAGGTTAATTTAAAGCATAGAATACTTTAGAGAAAATATCTAGGGAGGAGGAAAAGAAGAGCTCAGAAGATAAAAATGAACGATAAACGCTCAAGTTTAATTTAGGCTAGACCATAAATCTAAAAACGTAAACCATTCTTGTAGAAAGGAGTGATAAAATGAAGATTTACATCGTAACAGATATGGAGGGAATTAGTGGTATTTGGCGTCCTGAACAGGTGCAAAAGGGGCATTCAGAATATGAGAAAGCTCGTTAAACTACTTTGTGAGGATGTCAATTCTGCTATTGCTGGAGTCTTTGACGGAGGGGCTACGGATATTGTCGTATTAGATGGGCATGGTAGCGGTGATAACTTCATAATGGAAATGTTGGATGAACGGGCGACGTATGAA
>CALKCG010000167.1 GCA_938082915.1 uncultured archaeon
TATCTAAGTTTAAGTCTTCTAGAGGTTTTCGAGATGAATTTCACAGTGGGTTTGTAGTAAGCTCCTCTTACAAAATCGGTCTCATAATGCCTAAAGAATTTTCCGTAAAGACGAGAATATGGCTCTGCAAGAAAGCCAATAAGATATACGCCGTCACAATAGCCGTTAGAAAAACTCCAGAGTCGGATAAGCTTAGAAGACGACTGGAAACTTTATTATCTACTTTGTGTCCATAAACTATGTAGAGGTCTCTCTTTGAAGCTTCCGGGTGTCTTCTCCAAGATTCTAGGTAGGAAAAAGCCTGAGGAAGTACCAAACATAGATAAAGACGCTGTATTAAACTTGGCACCTATACGAAATCCCGCTATAACCTGGAGGAGGTATAAGAGCGGTGAAGTGGCCTTAATAGTGTCTATTAAGAAGAGGGGTTTAATGGCGCGTAAGGATAAGTCTGAAAGAGAGAAAAAGATAATACTCGATAAAATAGGTTCCCACGTTTGGACCCTATGCGATGGAGAACATACGTTTAAAGAAATAGTCGACACTCTCGTCGAAAACTACAAGCTACATAGACGAGAAGCTGAAATATCTCTTGCAAAATATCTAGACGTTCTCTCCAAGAAGGGTGTAATAAGCTTCATGCCTAGTAAGCTCTCCCTTCTTAAAGAGGGAAAGCCTCAATCATAAGCCTTCCAACATCTTTAAAACGGTCAGCAGCTTAGAACCGCCTATTTCAAAGAGCGTCTACTTCTTTACTTAAACTTAAAGATCATCCATCTCACGGGGTAAAGATAAGGGTTAAATTAATATATTAAGCCACTTGAGAAGTATATCTATAAATCAAACTGGTGGTGAGCTGTAGACATGTGCACCTATCCTAAAGTTAGGAAGCTCCAGGGGATAGTTGAATCGATTGAACGTACGGGTGAGAAGAAATCCGATGAAGATGGTGTAGAGTGGGAGAAGTGTATTTTCACCGTTAGACTTGTAGGGTTTTCTAAGAGAACCCCAGATGAAGTACTTCCTGAGCAGCTTAAAGATAAACGTATTAAACTTGTCCGATGGGCTGCTTTCGACTGGCATTTTAAAACAGGCGTGAGGAAGACGCTTGAACCAGATGAAACGGAAGCCGTCTTAGAGGGTAAGAAGACTGATACCGTTTACTGGTAGAAGTATTTGTAGACTTCCACTGTAATGATGTGAAGGTTTATATTTTAAATTGAAGATCTCCCATTTAGAAACCATGAGCGCTTCAACTTTTGAGAAGGTCTTCCTAAACGCTATGAGGAAAACGGTAAATGAAATCATGAACTATGATGAGGACTTTGAAGAGGTTAAGAACGAGCTTAGGAGACTTATAAAATCCAACCGTATGGATGCGAAGGCTATTCAACAGATGATGGATCAAATACCGTCTTACGTATTTGGGTCTCTTGTAACAGATATAGCTATAGGTGCTATATTTGAAGGCATTTCGAAAGAAATGAAGCTTCAGAAGATGATAGCCGATGTCTTCGTTAAAGTTTTTGAAGAGAAAGGTGTTCAAATCCTCCTAAACCACTGTAATGTAGAAACTGCTAAGAATATCCTTGGAGAAGAAAAAGTCGAAGAAATAGCTGAGAAGATAACGACAGAGGATATATTTCAAACGGAAGAGTATGAGAAGTTCTGCAATAAGATCGTTGAAATCTTAGAGGAAACACTTAAAGCCAAATAAAACCGCAGACTTAAAACTGTTAAAAATTAAAATGAGTCAATATAATGGTGAAATCTGAAGGAGAATGGTTAGGTATTTCTAATGTGGAATATTGTATTCTCCAGCTTACTCTTAAACCCACCGCCACACTTTCCTCCCATAGAATACCTCCGGCAGTATGAAAAGCCCTGATGTCGACGCCAGTATTGTCAAAGTCCAGTGGAGGGGGTTATCAAGCCATACTGTTCCAAAAAGTCCAAACATGGGTACAAGTATTGTTGCCACCGTAGAGACTGTACATGCGAGAACCAAGTACTTGTTTGTTAAAGGATTAAGTCTAAATGCTCCGCGTTTCTCAGAACGGCAGTTCCATACGACGAATATTTCTTGAAGCGTTGCACGTATGAAAGCCATTGTTCTAGCCTCTGCTAACACTTCCGGCGTTTGAGGACCGACTACGTAGTAATGCCAGTAGAATAGGCCGCCAGTTAAAATGAATTGTAACGTAAACGTGACTATTATAGAGAGGAATCTTCCATGAAGTATTCCCTCGTTGGGGTCTCGTGGAGGCCTATCCATTATATCTTCATCCGGTGGGTCGACCGTTAGAGCTAAGGCTGGTCCACCATCTGTAACTAGGTTTAACCACAGAATCATGCCGGCCGTCAACGGGAGCTCTAAACCCAATAGAGCAAACGTTCCAATCAGGAAGAGCTCGTCAAAGTTGCACCTCATGAGGAAGAAGGCGAATTTCCTAATGTTGCTGTATATGGCTCGCCCACCTTCAACAGCTTTAACTATTGTTGCGAAGTTGTCGTCTGCTAAAACCATATCCGCAGCCTCTTTAGTGACGTCTGTACCAGTTATACCCATCGCTATGCCTATATCAGCCTGCTTGAGCGCCGGCGCATCGTTAACACCATCACCCGTCATTGCGACTACGTGACCCTTCTTTTTTAAAGCTCTAACTATACGTAGCTTGTGTTCGGGCGAAACGCGAGCGTAAACCTTGACGTTTTCGACTATCTTCTCAAACTCTTCATCGCTCATCCTATCGAGTTCCTCACCCGTAATCGCCATGTCGCCCTCCTGCATTATTCCAATTTCTTTCGCTATAGCTACAGCCGTCAACTTATGGTCGCCTGTGATCATCACGGTTTTTATTCCAGCTTTTTGACACTTCTGATTAGCTATTTTAGCCTCTTCACGCGGCGGATCTATCATCCCAAGTAAACCGATGAAGACGAGGTTGCTTTCAACATCTACGTCGTCTAAGCTTTCGGGTTCAAAAACATTTAACTCTTTATACGCAACTCCTAGAACCCTTAGGGCGCTGCCCGCCATCTGCTCGTTAATCGATAAAACAGTTTTCCTACTGCTTTCAGTGAGCTCTTTCATCCTCCCATCTTCGAGCATATGCGTACAATGTCGCAAAACTACTTCCGGAGCTCCCTTCATGAACGCTATTAGGCTTCCACTAGGAGACTTATGAATAGTCGTCATTCTCTTCCTTTCAGAGGTGAAAGGAATTTCACGTACACGTGGATAAGTCTTCTCCAATTCATCTTTCCACAGCCCAGCCTTAGCCGCGGCGACTATCAAAGCGCCTTCGGTTGGGTCTCCAATGACGCCCTTACCATCATATTGAGCGTTTGTACATAGAGCCGCGCCAGTCAAAAGCAAGCTTAATCCAAAGCTATTCTTAACTTCCACCTTTTCGGAGTCTTGTAAAAACTCGCCCTTAGGTTCATAGCCAACGCCAGTCACTTCAATGATACCTCCATCGACGCATATTCTACGGACAGTCATCTCACCCTTAGTCAGCGTCCCAGTCTTATCCGAGCATATTACCGTCACTGATCCAAGAGTTTCAGCGGAAGATAGCCTCTTGATTATTGCATTATGCTTAGCGAGTTCTCTCACACCCAGTGCTAAACATACGGTCACGACAGCTGGCAATCCTTCTGGAACCGCTGAAACGGCGAGAGCGATTGCCGTGAAGAAAGCATCCATTAGGCTTGAAAAGCCGGGGGTTGCAGTCTTGTAAAAGTATATGTCGAAAAGCTCTAAAGCAAATACCATTATACAGATTGCAACGACCACAACTGCGATCTTTTTAGCAAACTTCTCAAGTTTAACCTTAAGTGGGGTTTCCTCCTCTTCTATTTCCTGAACTAGCCCAGCTATCTTCCCGAATTCCGTCTGCATACCAGTAGACGTTACAACGGCCTTCCCACGCCCATACGTTACGTGCGTCGCCATAAAGACCATGTTTCTCCTATCGCTTACCAGCGTGTTCTCAGGGAGAATGCCTAGATGCTTATCAACTGAAGTCGACTCACCAGTTAAAACCGCTTCATCGGTTTTCAATTCTACAACTTCTATCAGCCGCGCATCAGCGGCTATGCGATCTCCAGTTTCAAGTACGAGTATGTCTCCCGGGACGACTTCCTCTGCAGATATGATCATACTCCGCCCATCTCGGATAACAGTGGCCTTAGGTGCTGTAAGTCTCCGCATCGCCTCAATAGCCTTCTCTGAGCGG
>CALKCG010000168.1 GCA_938082915.1 uncultured archaeon
GTTCTTTACGAACAGGTCTTCCCTTCTTAACCCAAGTTCGTTTAAAAGGAAGTTTACAGGACCTTTATTCCATAGGCCACTCACATCCTCAACACCTACGTTAAAAATGAATCCCTTTCTTTGGAAGGATGAGCAATAACCTCCAACTTGACAATGTTGCTCTAAAATTAGAACCTTATAGCCTCTCTTCGCAAGTAAGGCACCGCAGGTTAGCCCTCCAACCCCAGCACCCACAATTATCACATCGTATTCATTCTCCTCTTTTGCTCTACGGAGATCTACTTCAACCCTCCAATCAAATCTTTTAAAAGGTTCAACATATTTCTTTGCAACAGAATATTCAGTCGCCTTCATGGGAAATATTATAGAGAAAATAATGCCCGACGTGTTTAAAATGTTTGAACAGACCACATTATAGGGCGAAATAAAAAGAAAGAGAAGTGCACGCATTAACCAAGAATATAAACGTCCAAAAAGCTGAGATGACGTTGTTGATGAACAAAAAGGACTCTTCCTTCCAATAAACTTCAGGCCAATCCCTCTTGGAAACCTTGAAGGTGAAAGGCGATTTAACAATGACAGAAGTTGCGGCCATCAAAAATAAAACTAGATATCCGATAAAACCACTATACTGGACGAATGAGTTTAAGTTGAATATGAAGGTACCAATAAAAGCTAAACAAAAATAAACGAGAGAAATAAAATCCATTAAAAATAAGTTTCTACTCCTAACTTGAGGCGCGGTGATAGCAAATGAAATAATATAAGAGAGAAATACACCAAGCCTATATCCTAAACCACATGACACCCAATAAATAATCCAAGGAATAAAGGAAACTAAGATGTACGCCATGCCAGGCATTTTTCCCTTTCTATTACTTAGATCTTCAGACATAGGTTATCTCCAGGTTCTGCCTGAAAGTAAGGGATTGTGAAACCTTTTATAGCTTTCCTACGCCAAACCGTTCTTAATTCAAGCTTTTCGTATGATTGCTTATCCGTGAAGAGGTCCGGGCGGGATTTGAACCCGCGACCCCCAGCTTACCAAGCTGGTGCCCTAACCAGGCTGAGCCACCGGACCCCCATATTTCTGGTTTTAAATTTGTCTTATTTAGATTTTCTGATTTTCGACCCTATTTAATTTTCCCAATTACACTTAGTCCATTGTCCAGAGTTGATCTTTCTTCTAATTAAAAAGATCGTGAAGATTTTTTAAGTCACTTTAGAGCCTGGTGGGGCTGAACCGTCAACCGTGAGCCAGATGGGCTTTCCCCCTACGTCGGCTGCAAGAAGCATACCCTTTGAAACTACACCTGCGATCTCCTTAGGCTGGAGGTTGGCTAGAAGTATGAAAAGTTTACCTTTGAAGTAATCAGGTCCATATATATCTGCTCCTCCAACAACTACGGTGCGTTGCTCCCCGCCGACGTCAACGGTAGCTTTAAGGATTTTACTTCTACCTGGAATCCTTTCAACGGAAACTACTTTACATACCCTTATGTCAAGCTTTTTGAATTCTTCGAGTGAAACTTCACCAGTCAACTAGACACCTCAACTGAAGAGTGTATAAGGTTATGTTTAAATGTTTACCTCTAATCGAGCCTCAAACAATAAAGCTCTACGGGGTTTTCGTAGAACCACATACGAGCAACTTCTAAAGCTTCAGAACGCTTCATAAGCCCCTTTGAAATTCTACGCGCTAAAACCTCGGCTACATCCTTCTTAGCCATAATAAGATGCCCATAAATCTTCTCAACGGAATTGAATAATCTCCACCGAAACCTACTATCTTAGTAATCGGCATAAAGTCAATCCATTCACTTAAAGCTGAACATGTCATTTCTTGGCTTATTACATGACACCAGCATAGGTTAAGCCAAATGTTTGGGAAGGTCTTACCTATAACTCCCAATTCTCTAACCCAAGGAATACCTGCACGGTATAGGTCGAATTTCGCATTCCTATGTCTTTTAAGCATAGGGATCATGTACATAAGATCGGTTGTTAAGGAGTCTTCCCAATTGCCAACCAATATGCCAGTGTGAACTGAAATTACCATATTCAATTCTGAGGCTGTTTTCACCGTTTTATCGACTAGAAAATCGTTAAGGGGCTTAGGATCGGCAAGTTCATTTTTCAAAAGCATTTTAAACATTTTATCGGCTTTCTCCTTTGAAACCTCTGCTGTCTGCCGGACTAGAAACTTAAGACCTACAACACCGTCACGCTTTCACGACTCCATTTTAAACCTGACATGGGAAAGATAATCTTCAAGAGAGGAAACATCCACATTTGACTTTAAGCCTCTAAATCTCTGAGATTTGATAAATCTGTTAAAAGCTGCATCGGTAGAATGGGAGTTAAAAGGTCTCTATCTTCTTCAGGTATTCTTCCTATTTGAGTTAAAAACCGCCTTTATATGGCATTTCTCCCTTAAAATCCTCCTATAAAGCCCAGGCTTATTAGCTTCTTTTACACGCTTAGAGGCTTCCAAGTAGTTTTCATCCGTTAAATCTTCTGCACCGTAAAACTCTTTAAGTGCTATACGGGTAGCTCTAAAGTAGTTGGTGTGCTTAGAAGCATTATAGTAAGGTTTGAAAATCCTCCACCGTTCTTCCAAAGGAAGCGAAGGGTTTAGAACCGTATTGAAGTCTCCAAAACTCGTCAGAAGATTTTTAGGTAAACCAGCTGTTATAGGATCCGTAAGAGTATAGTGGGAGAATAGTGTGAAAACATCACATCCCTGGAAATTCTATATTTCTCAAGATGGAGATGTCATGAGTACCTACGATTTGTAGGTCTTCAAACTCGTTTAAAAGCCAAAGGTATGCATTTTGAAAAGACATGAAGTTAAGTAGACGCTTGAAGAATAAATATTTTATCAATCAAGCTCCAATAGGCTGAAGAAAGGTTTTAAAAGGAGCTAGATACGGCTAAAAATAGTGGGCCCGTAGCGCAGAGCCCCGTTCATACCGAAACGAGGCGCGCAGCTAGGATAGCGCGGCAGCCTCCTAAGCTGTCGGTCGTGGGTTCGAATCCCACCGGGCCCGCCTTCAATGGAAGTTGCATCCCCCTCAATTCACGTACACCTAGAGGATATGATTGTATAACGGATTTTAATTTGCAGGTTTGCAAAATAGTTCTAATGTGAGCGGAGCTTACAACGATGGTCATAAATACGTAAACAATTAGGTGGTAAGTTATGGGGATAATTGCTAGATCGCTCTAGTCCAGTGGATTAACAATTCTTCCTAAGAATAGGATGTTCCCCTATCCTTTTGCTGTATTATGAATATGAATAGTCGGTCTGTTCTGAATATCGTTTAGGCATAATTGATGTAAGTTCTACGCCGACAACCGTTGCCGCTGTAGCCTCCGCCACTTCTTCATTCACTTCGATATAGACTTGGTGTATGATGAAAACTACGAACACTCTTTACTACCAGCTATTTCTGAAAGATCTGCCTCTCCAAGGGAGAGTAGAGTTGGCATGCCCATATTGCTTAAGGTGTTTTTTAAGAAGTATTTTGCATCGATTTTAAACTTAGGTAGATTTCATCTAGTTTCGTTTCCTGCATTTGGCTTCGCCATTCGTTGAGTTTTTCAGCCGTCAAAGAAGACCCTATAGACTTAAGGTTTTCTTTTGGCAGCAGCATTAACATGGAAATCTCTCTTTATAGAGAAGCTCCAAAATCTGAAACTCTCCTAAATCAGCATAGTTAAACGTTACATCATCCGGCTTCATACACATCATTGGAACCTTTACGACATGTGTAGGAGTTATTTTAAAGTCTTCTTCACGGGTCTCAGATTCATCAAATTCCCACACTCATGCATCCTTAAAGTAGATTGCACTCGTGAGAACTGGTCTCGTCATAGGGTCTAAGTAACCCGGGGAAATTAAATCCTTAATCCTTCCATTGGTTTACTCTTCCATGAAGCCATTAATGGTCTGCCTCGACTCTTCTGTTTCCATATAGATCTATCGTCATAAATACTCCTCATTTAACGGTATAATGCTTTACGCTGGAACGCTACGTTTTCAACTTAAACCTTTTCTAGGTGTTCTTATTTCAAGCACGCTCTTGTAACACGTTACCGTTGCTCTGCTGGGTTCAACTGGAACTGGTAGATCTACACGTACGTAGTATCTCGTAAATCTACCGCTTCTATGCATAATTTTAAGCGTTTGGAAATCTAAAGTACGTTGCAACCGTGCCTCGATCTCCATGGTATTTTCATCTAAGAACTTTACATTAACCCCATCCCTATCCGCACATGGTATATCAACTGTTACTACAACTTCTCTGGGCTCGATGAATACGTTGAATAATGGCTCTATAGTTTCAGATGAAGGATGCCACAGCCTTCTCTCTTCAAATTCTTCCAAATATCTTTCCATGGCTTCCCTCATCCTCTCCATGTACTCTTCAACCATATTAGATAAACTCCTCCTACGCCTACTCAACTATGCCACGCTCCTAAACATGGATGGGGGGGATATCGTATTCCTGACTCTTCCTCATTCTAGTAAGTTCTCCTTCAGTTCTTCTCATAAGATCTCTCGTAGCTAATCTTATCTCCTCACCCTTCTCTTTAAGTTCAGTCACATCTACTTCAAGCCCTATAAGCTTGCCAAGCACCTCCAGTACGGATGCTGCTGCCTCTGGATCGGGATAGTTAAAGAAGCTTTGAGCTAAGAGCCCTATGGTTACTAGTCCGTGGAGGGGTGCCCATCTCATGATTAAAGCATGAGGTCCTACGAGATACCCTCTATTTAGTATTTCCATGCCTTTAGACTTAAGTTCCTCAACAACCTCTCTACTCGATGCCATCGCGTAGACTGTAGGCTTCTCAAGTTTATACCTTTCTTCAACAGCTATTCCGCCCAGAGTTACTATAAGCTTAGCTTTCTTCTTCGACGCCCACTTTACCATAGTCCTAGAAACCTTAGGTATTGCTGCAGCGGGTATAGCTATCTCTGATATAATCGCTACTAAACCGTCAGAGTTAAGTATTCTGACAGGGGGTTTTGGCATGCCATCATAAAGTACGACTATGGGCGGTAGTAAATCAGACTCTAAAAACCCTACATCTTCCATATGCATTTTAGATGCGAAGTGGGAGGCAGCTATTAAGCCTACTAAACCCACGTCTGGTAGACCAGTAACTATAATGGGTTCTTCTCTAACCTCTTTCACCTCTACGATCGATACTTCTTCATCAGGCAAATAACCACTATTAATATCACAACATTATGTTAAATATTAATTTTCCAGTCCCATTTCAAACGTTGGTCAACTTTCACGTTTACGGTTAAAATCCAAGAGAATTCCACATATTACTGATGGTGTGTAATCGCAGTTTTTAAACCGCTTCCAGTGATGATTATTACGGTTCTACATCCCTTTGGTAGCTCTCCATTTAAAGCATGTCTCTTGTATGCTGCGTATGCGACGGCAGAACTAGGTTCTACGAGAAAACCCTTTCTAGCAAGCTCTAGAAACGCTTCTAAAATCTCGTTCTCATCAACAATAACAACGTCCCCATCTGCCTTCTTCAATTCTTCAACCATGATGTTGAGCAATGGGGGGTTCACGTTGACCAAAGCGTCAGCTATGGATGTTACTTTTCCAGGTGGTTTGTAAGGTATGTTTTTAAACGCATGGTAGAGGGGTGAAACTCGCCTCGTTTGGCAAGCCACGATCTTCGGCATTCCATCTACGATACCCGATTCAATAAGATGTTTAAAACCACTTATAACGCCTAGAAGCAGCGTGCCGGCGGAAACGGGTAAATATATGCGTTCAGGCATATGCCAGTGAAACTGCTCTACCAATTCATAGGCGAGGGTCCTCAATCCGTCTCTAAATAATGGATGGAGAACGTGTCCAACATATACCTTTCCATTTTCACTCTTCTGCGCCTCTTCCGTGGCCTTATCTCTAGAACCTGGAACTTTAACTACTTCCGCACCATAGAGTCTTATTTGGTTGAATTTTGGACCGGAGACGTCTTCTGGAACATAGATTTTCGCCTTTAATCCCGCGCGGGCAGCATAAGCAGCTATGGATGCACCGGCATTGCCGGAGGAATCTTCAGATATATACCATTCATCCTCCTTAATTTTCCGGCATAACGTGGAAATTAGTACGGTAGAACCTCTATCTTTAAAAGACCCTGTTGGATTTAAACTTTCGAGTTTAAAATATGTTCCACCCGTAAATTCTATTAGAGGTGTCCATCCCTCTCCAAGGGATATGATACTGTCCTCCTCTACGTAAGGGAAGGACTTCACATAACGCCATAAGCCGTGACGTTTACCGTCAACACTCTCAACTTTGAACTCGAACAGGAGTTTAATTGAAAGCGGTTGTCCACATTTTAAACACTTGAAGTCGGTAAGGCTTTCAGATTGGTAGTTACACTTTGAACACTTCACCTCATAAGACATACCTAGCCTGATAGTTAGAGAAGTGCGATTTAAACTATGCGATAACGGAATTGAGCCGTTAAAATCTGTCGTAAAAACGGTAGAAGAGGAGGGGTGGATGGCAGTCTATATCAAGCCGACAGCTGCTCGATTCTTATGCCGTCTCTCTCAAGCTCTCTAATAATTTTTTCAAAGTATTTCTCGCTCATCCCAAGTCTTTCGGGAGGGACTACGCCTACCTCTACAATTTCTTTCTTTGCTAAAAGTTGAATAACCGCTGACGCCGTGTAGGCTGTAGTCCTACCCATCGCCGTCACCTTCTTCTCTTCATCGTAGTAGTCTACGAGAATGTAGGAGTAACGGGTTTCCCGACCGTTTTTAATACCGTCGACTTCCACCCTCATAGCTACTAAATCCTTAATCTCAGGTAGGCTTAGCTTCCGCTCAAAAACCTTGATCGTAAGGCTACGCGGAGGTATGCCATCTATTGGCTCTTCGTCGAAAAACCCTAAATCCCTTAAAAGCCTTATTTTCTCAGCGTGACCTGGATACCTTAACGTTTTCTCCCACATATTCTCTACGCGCCTTATACTGTGGTGTAGAGTCCTCACGCCATCAGTATAGAACGCTTCAAGTTTTCCAACTCCGGGGAATTCCACTTCCTCCAACCCATCTAATGCTTCAACTTCAACGGTTTTACCATTTCTGACTATCTTCGCCTTCCTCACGTACTCTTCTATTAGATCTTCTACACACCAAGTCACTTTGTAGTCTAAAGGAGGGGTTCGATTTTGAGGGATTCCTCCGACAAAAATAGCCACGTTCTTGACTTCATCGAGCATGCTGACGGCCCTTCCTACGAGAATGTTGCTTAAACCTGGAGCCACTCCACAATCTGGTATTACCGTCACCCCTGCTCTTAATGCCTTACCGTTTAAAGTCATGGGGTCTTCAGGCATATAGGATAGGTCGACCATGTCGATGCCAGCCTCTATAGCTGCTTCAACAGTCTTGTATCCGAGCTTTCCCGGGGCAAGACCCACGAGAATATCAAAGTTTTCGGCCGTCTTGACAAGTCTGTCATAATCGCGAATGTTTAATTGAAGGGGTTTAACGTTTTCTCTACCGATAGATGAAGCTACTCGCTCTACTGCTTCTCTTTTCTCATCTGAGATAACTATTTCCGCATGTGGAATTCTCTCCGATAAGTGTCTCGCTAAAACAGAGCCTATATAACCACAACCTATGGTGAGAATCTTCACGTCTTTTAATTCTCGTTAACTGTCTCTCATAAATTTAATTTCGTAATGTTGAAGGGCTAAGTATCGACAAAAATTTATAGGGTTCTTGAGTTAGAAAATATGGCGATTTATCACCCATTTAAGGGGAGGTTTATGAACCCTGAGAAACTCCGTGAATTTTTAATGAAAGGAGCTATAATATGTGTTCAATTGACCCCGTTTAAAGAAGATGAAAGCGTGGATTATGAGAGTTTGAAAGAGAATACGAATTTTCTAGTCGAAGAGTGTAAAGGTAAGCCTTTAGTTTTAACACCAGTTGGAAGCACTGGAGAGAAATACGCTGTTACAGATGATGAATGGAAGAGGATTGTTAAAACGGTTGTAGATGCCGCTAACGGTAAGGTTCCAGTTGTACCCGGGGCTTCCCACTCCGGCACTAAGGTTGCGATAGAACGCGCTAAGTATGCTCAAGACGTCGGTGCAGATGGTATTATGGTCGTTCTACCCTACTACCACGTCCCAGAGGAGGAAGGGTTATACCTACACTATAAGAAGATTGCGGATTCAGTAGATATAGGTCTCATACCATACAATAATCCGGATGTTTCGAAAATATACATGATGCCGCACGTCCTTAAAAGGCTTATCGATAATACCAGCAATATTGTAGCTGTAAAGGAAAATACACCGTTTATACAAACGCTCTACGAGCATATAAAGACCGTGGGAGATAAAGTGCCGATTATGCAGGGTAGAGGTGAATGGTGGTTTGCAGCAACGGTCTTCCTAGGTGTGAGGGGATATATTTCAGGCTACGCGAATTTCATGCCGAAAATATCCTTTGAACTGCTTGAATCCGGGTTGAATGGAGATTACCGGAAGATGAAAGAAATAGTGAAAATGTTGGATCCATATGAGGAGTTTATAGCGAAGATTTGTAGAAAGTATGGTCCGTCGACGACCATACTGCCCTATCCCTATGTAAGCTCTTACATGATATACGCTGTGATGAAGGCGACTATGGACATATTAGGGCTTAGAGGAGGGCGGATGAGGCTTCCTCTGCTGGATTTAAAGGAGGAGGATAAAAAGGAGCTGGAGAGGATAGTATTCGAAGTATTAAAGTTGGAGAGAGTACGTTGACGTATGACGTAGATTAGTCCGTCAATCCCGCCCTTTCCCAAACTTTTTTCAAAGAATCTCCCGTCACTTTCACAGCGTCTTCAGGTAGCATTCTATTGACCTTATCGCTGAAGGGTTCAGGTGTTACAGGTCCATCATAGCCTATGCTTTTTAAAGCCCTTAGAAAACCTACTAGATCTATTACACCGGTTTCTCCGGGTAGGCACCTTACATTGTCTAGAAGCTTATCTATCGGTACGTTTGCCGGGGCATCGTTCACATGCACGTATATAACTTCTCCACCTTTAAGCTTCAATATGTCTTCCAACGTTCCTCTAGACGTATACCAGTGCCAGCTGTCTAAGAGTACACCTACGTTTTCCAGTTCTAAAGCTCTACACAGCTTCAATATTCCGCTTAAATCGTGTATGAAGCTGTGTTTCCGGTTTAATCTAAGCGTTTCCGTACCTATGAACTCTAAACCAAGGCTACAATCGGCTTTAGACAAAACGTCGGCTATCGGTTTAAGTCTGGAAACGTGCCAGTTAAAGTTTTCTTCGAAAGATTTATCGTCTGAGAAGGGTAGAATCCATGTAAAAACCCTCGTACATTCTATTCCAGATGCTACAGATGCTAAACGACTTAACTTCGCCAAGCCTTTCTCGTACGTATCTCTATCCCCACGCCACTCAAACGGTAAACCCCAGCCTCCAGGTTTCACTCCTCCGTCTCTGAAGACTCCTCTCACATAACTTATAGACTTTTCCTCTACAAGCTTTAAAACCTCGTTTATGTTTATTTCAACTCCTTGAAAACCGCCGAGTTTTGCTAATTTGACGCTTTCACTTAGAGGCTTACGAATACCTATGGCATAAGGACTTAAATTTCTAAACATGCTCTCTAATATACCTACGGTTGTTTAAAGCTTTTTCACCGCTTTTGTTGAGTTATCAGGCTTAAATAACCCCTTCTATAGAGGAGTTGTAGGTGGTTTATTGATAAACGTCGGCGTTATAGGTTGTGGAGGGATAATGAGAGGACGCCACATACCGATACTGGCTAAAATGTCGAACGTGAAATTGGTTGCCTTTTGCGACGTTGAAATCAATAGGGCTAAAGAATTGGCTCAAATGTATAAAGTAAATGCCTACGCCGATCACCGGGAGATGCTTTCAAGGGAGAAGCTTGACGCGATATTTGTAGCTGTTCCACCATATGTCCACGGGTTTGAAGTGGAAGCTGTTGAAAAGGGAATACACGTCTTCGTTGAGAAGCCAGTCGCTTTAGATTTGAGTACGGCTAGACGGGTTGAGGATGCGATTCGGAGATCCGGGGTCATAAACAGCGTGGGATACATGTGGCGTTACTTGGATACGACGGACAAGGCTTTAGAAGTCTTGAGGGAGTCAGGCCCAGTTGTTCTAGTTGAGGGACATTATGTAGATCCATTTTGGTTTCCACCTGGGCATTGGTGGCTTAGTAAAAGTAAAGGCGGGGGACAGGTTATTGAGCAGGCTACTCACGTATTCGACTTAGCTAGGTTCTTAGCTGGAGATGTTGAAAGAGTATACGCTGAATTCGACTACAGTTTAATAGGTAAATATGCTCCTGGCTCGGATGTAGAAGATTGCTCTATAACGGTTTTAAAATTTAAAAGCGGAGCCATAGGTGTTATAACGGCTACATGCGTCAGCAGAAACACCTACAACTTCACAGACTTGAAAATCTTAGCTGAGAAAACGGTTTTAGAGCATGGAGGACATAGGGGCTTCTTAAGAGTGTACAGACATAATAGTATTGAGGAGTATAGGCCTCGCGTAGACCCCTATGCTTTAGAAGATGAAATATTCATAGAGGCTGTTGAGAAAGGCGATACGTCTAAGATAAGGTCGACTTACAGCGATGCCGTAAAGACGTTGGAGGTGACGTTAGCCGCCAACGAATCCAGTCGAACTCGTAAACCAGTAGAGCTTTAAACATTAGAGGGGGCTTGCATGGTTTTAGGCGTTGGAGTAGTTGGTTGTGGCAGTCAGGGCTTAGCGCATATCGAACGCTTCTTAAAGGATGGGCGTGTCAGATTACTGGCGGTCTGCGATATAGATGAAGCTAAAGCTAAAGAAGCAGCTAAACGGTTTAACGTGGAATATTACACTACCTATGAGAAGTTTCTAGAGCACCCGAATTTGGACATTGTCAGCATCGTCACGCCTAATTATATGCATGCTTCTCAAACGGTGGCTGCTTTAAACGCTGGTAAACACGTTCTATGTGAGAAACCTATGGCTTTAACTGTTGAAGACTGTGATAGGATGATTGAGACTTCTGAGAAAACCGGCAGACTCTTAGCGGTAGGCTTTCAATTGAGGTTTAAAGACGTTTTCCAGAAGACGAGGGGTTTAATACGTGAGCTTAATGAACCTATGAATGCTTACGTGTTAAGACTCTCACCCAACCCGTACGATTTAAACCTCGAATGGAGAAGAAGGAAGTCTCTCATGGGTGGTCTAATACTCAGTATGAACTGTCATGAAATAGACATGTTGAGATGGCTTCTAGGTGAAATAGAGTACGTTAAAGCGGATTTGAAAACCATGCTTTACAGAAATCTCATAGACTATGAGGATAATGCTTGGCTGGTCTTAGGTTTTAGAAGAGGGTTAACGGCTACACTAGGCTCAAGTATGACTGCTCACACATCCATATACGAATACACGATCATCTGTAGAAATGGAACGATTAAACTTCATCCATGGGAGAATAAGATATTGGTTTTCCAGGAACATACCAGTAAGACTATAGTCATGGATAAGGATGATCCCCTACAGAAGGAAATATCCTGCTTCATAGATTCTGTGGAGGAGGGAAAGCTTAAACAGCCCTTAGCCTCCGGAGTAGATGGTAGAGCCGCTACAGCAGTCATAGAGGCTGCAAGAGAATCGTCTGAAAAAGGCGGGTTAGCCGTAAAGTCTAGGAGGTTTGAAAGCTAGCCTATGAATATAAACTATTGTAGGTTGGAGGTTTGGAGCGAATTTAATCTATCTTCCTCCCTTAAAGCCAGCTTTTCACTCCCCCTCTTTGAAAACCCGAGGCTTAACGTTTTCGTTAAAATATACGGTTATAGCGCTGGCTTGATTTTTAAAACTGAAGGGGGGGCCACGTATTATCGTGGCTGTGGTCTTAACGATGCCTTACTACTCAGTGGAGCTTGGTTTAATCCCCTTGAAAACGTGAAGAAGCTCGGTCGAAGGGAGGCTGCATACATTTACGAGTTTTGGGAGGCATTTCCAGGTCTAAGCATAGCTGTTAATCCTTGGGATTTAAGAGCCATATTCTACTCCATCTTCCTATCGAGAAATACGAGTTATCATGCCAACACTGTTCGCTGGTTGCATGATATGATTGTTAAAGCTGGAGATGAGGGGAAACTGGCCTCTTTAGATCCAAGGGTTTTCGGGAGGAGCTATCAACTTGCTCAACTGGCTGAGATTAAACCCGACTTAGATGGAATATTGGACTCTATAACCCCTGGGCTTGAGTTGATTAAATCTAAAGATTTGTTTCCACCTATAAAAGCTAAGCTTCTACAGCTTCCATATGTTGGCTCTAAGACCGTACATGCATTTGGCCTCTTCTGCCTAGGTTTAACGTGGCTTGCACCAGCGGACAGACATTTAACGACGGTCGTTAAATCGATGGGGATAGTAGATGATCGCGTTAAAATGCCTAAGAAAGAGCTATGTATGAAGTACGATTGTTTTACGGATTCAGATAAATGTCCGAGGTTTGAAGTATGCTTAACTGCTAGATTAATGCGTGATTTTGGAGTTATGGCTGGTTGGCTTCAAACAGCAGCATATTTATACGGTGCTCTATACCTAAGCAGAGGATTAGACCCAGTCGGTATTCTCGGGAGATGAGCATATTGACTACAGCGTTTCACTACGATTCAATTAAGTTAGCCGATAAGGTGAGAGGAGTTGTTACTCGAAGGGGGTTAAACGGTGTAGAAGAGCGGCGCTACTATAGGTTTAGAGGGGGACGCTGGTATGGCGGCATAGCTACTGGCGATGTCGTAGGATGCAATTTGAGATGTGGATTTTGCTGGAGCTGGAGGGAGGCGAGTCATAAGATGGTAGAGGGGTCTTTCTATAAGCCGGAAGAAGTCTTCAGAAAACTTGTGAGCATAGCCGAT
>CALKCG010000169.1 GCA_938082915.1 uncultured archaeon
AGCTAAGAGAAAACATATAGAGCATCTTAAAAGTAGCTTTACTAAGACGGTAGACTTTGAAGGATTGGCAACGCTAGCTAAAGATAAGCTGGATCACAAAATTTGGGTAGAAACGGCTGAAAGATGTCTATCGTGTGGGAATTGCAGCATGGTCTGCCCAGTATGTTACTGTTTTGACGTGTACGATTCTCTTGATTTAACGCTTAAAGAAGGCGTTAGAATTATGGAGCTTGACTCATGTCAACTTTTAGAGTATGCAGAGGTAGCGCTCGGCGGCAACTTTAGAAGAGATAGGAGTCAACGATTACGCCATTGGATGCTCTGCAAGTTTGGAGCGGCTGGTGGTTCTACGTACACCAGCTGTGTAGGATGTGGAAGATGCATAGTTTACTGTCCGGCCAATATAGATTTAACGGAAGTTGCTCGCACGTTGAAGGAGGGTTGATAGCGTTGAATCCATATATACCTAGGAAAGCGGTAGTAGAATCCATTAGAGATGAAACACCGGATATAAAAACGTTTAGGGTAAAATTTAAAGACAGTGCCTTCAGTTTTAGGCCTGGCCAATTCGTCATGGTTTCAATGCTTGGAATTGGGGAGTCTGCTATAAGTATATCTTCTCACCCTGAGGATGCAGATAAATTCATAGAGCTTTCCATTAGGAGGGTGGGCAATGTAACGGGTAGCATATTCAAGCTAAAGCCCGGCTCTACCATCGGCATCAGAGGACCGTTCGGTAATGGATGGCCTATGGACAAAATAGTTGGTAAAGACCTCTTGATCGTAGGCGGGGGTTGCGGTCAGGGAGCTTTAAGACCTCTGATTTTTGAAGTCTTAAGGCACAGAGATCGTTATGGCAGGGTTGAAATACTCTATGGAGCTAGGACCCCTCAGGATCTAATGTTCAAGTATGAACACGATATGTGGGCTGGTATACCTGATGGCTGCCTATTATTAACGGTGGATAGTATTCCGCCGGGTGTTGAGTGGAAGTATAATGTTGGAGTGGTGACAACACTTTTCGGAAAAACGCTCATCGAACCTGAAAACAGTTTGGTCTTAATATGTGGACCGGAGATTATGATGCACTTTGCTGTTAGGGGTTTATTATCTATGGGCTTTAAGAGCGATCAAATATATCTATCCATGGAGAGGAGGATGAAGTGCGGCATAGGAAAGTGTGGACATTGCCAAATAGGTAGTAAATACGTCTGTAAGGACGGGCCAGTTTTCGCGTATTCCGATTTAATTCACGAGCCTGATAAAATACTTTGAGAGGCGATGGTTTTGAAGCTTAAAATCGGCATATTTAAATTTACGAGTTGTTCTGGTTGCCAAATAGAGCTCTTAAGAATTAACGAAAACCTTCCGGGGTTGCTCAACCTCGTGGACTTTCAAAACTGGGCCATGGCCAGTTCTAACGTACAACAAGGTCCATATGATATAACCATTGTAGAAGGTGGGATATCTACACCTGAAGGCATAGAAGAGATTAAAACGATCCGAAAGGATTCTAAACTCCTCGTAGCAATTGGCGATTGTGCCGTTTTTGGGGGGATTCCATCGATAAGAAACTGGATGAAGCAGCGCGAGGCTGAGAATCTAGTCTACCCAAAGCCTGAGCATTTAAAGTCTATGAAGGTATCGGGTATAGACGAGTACGTTAAAGTGGATGTATACCTCAAGGGTTGCCCACCGCACCTCAACGATATGCTTGAAGCCCTCAAAGCCGCCATTCTAGGCATTAGACCCAGGTTAAGACAGCATCCAGTCTGCATCGAATGTAAATTTTATGAAAATGAATGCCTTTTAACGACTTACAAGCAGGCCTGTATAGGTCCTATTACAGCGGCAGGCTGTGGAGCCATCTGTCCATCGGTAGGGAGGCCATGTGAAGGTTGTTATGGACCAATGAGCAATCCCAATGTTAAATCCATGGTTGAAAGGCTTCGTGAGATCGGGTTAACCGACGACGACATTATGAAGAAGTTTAGGAAGTATGCTGGTGCATCCGAATACTATAGGGAGGTGGCTAAGCTTTGAAAAACGTCAGCATTGGGTACTTGACTAGAGTTGAAGGTAAGGGTGGGCTGGATTTAACAATTGAAAATGGTAAAGTTAAGGACTTGAAATTAAGGATATACGAGGAGCCAAGGTTTTTCGAGGCGTTTATGGTCGGTAGGAGATTCGATGAAGTCGTTGAAATATCCTCTAGAATCTGCGGTATATGCTATGTAACGCATCAAATAACCCCGGCAAGAGCTATTGAAAAGATCCTAAGAGTGGAAGTCAACGACCGTATAAGGCTTTTAAGGAGGCTCATAGCTATCGGTGGAATTATAAGCAGTCATGCGTTACATGTATATCTACTAGCGCTTCCCGATGTTTTAAAACTGCCAAACTCCTTCTCAATAGACCCTGAGCTTCTGGTTAAGGCTTTAAGGCTTAAAGGTCTAGGGGATAAGATTGTAGAAATCGTCGGAGGGCGGGCAGTACACCCAGTAAGCATAGTTGTCGGTGGTTTTACGCAGGCCCCTCCGAAGGAGAAGCTTAAGGCTTTAGTAGACGACCTTAAAGATGCAAAAAAGACGGCAATGGAATCTATACAGTTTTTTTCACCAGAAAGCCTTCCGAGTTTTGAAGTAGACTCTGAGAAGATAGCTCTATCGAATTCTGACGAATATGCTATAAACGAGGGGAGAGTCAAGTCTGATAAAGGGTTAGACATATCTGAAGATGAATTTAGGAAGTTTATTGAGGAAGAGCAGGTGCCACATTCTACAGCTAAACATTCAAAGGTTAAAGGTAGACTATCCTACATGGTCGGACCATTATCGAGAGTTAACTTAAACTTCAGTCAACTTAGCGAAGATGCTCGGAACGCTGCTGATGCTAGTGGGTTTAAATTCCCATCTCATAACCCGTTTGCAGCGAATGTAGCTAGAGTTATCGAGATAATAAGTCTAATAGACGAAGCGATCGAACTTATAGACTTGTACAACGAGGGGGAGGTTAGAGCCTCATTTAGAGTAAGAGGAGGAAACGCGGCTGCAATAACGGAAGCTCCTAGAGGGATAAACTACCACTGGTATAGTATAGACGATAATGGGACTGTTAAAGCGGCTGATATATCGCCTCCAACCTGTCAAAACGCCAAAAGAATCGAAGACGATTTGAGAGCATATGTGCCGACAATAGCCGAATTACCTGAAGAGGAAATAGCCCACAGATGCTCAATGCTCATTAGAGCCTACGACCCTTGCATAAGCTGTGCAGTTCACAGCTTAAACGTCAAAGTTAAGAAAATATGAGCCTTCAACGCTACGGGCATAGTTTAATAAATGTTAACGCCTCTTAAATCTGTGTAATTGCTCTTCTTTTTCTACTGGTAGATTCAAATAAATGGAACTACCACCATCCTTAAAGCGATTAATACGAATACTGTTGCAAGCATTTTCCTCAGATTTTTCTCCTCCAGTTTTCTTGAGATTCTCGGCCCCAATTGAGAACCACATAAGCCTCCAGCGACTATTGGTACTGCGTAATTTAACGGTACTATATTGCCAACTTGAAAGTGTAGAATCACCGCAGCCGTGTTTGTTAAAGCCATTCCAAAGACTGACGTAGCAGCTGCTACTTTAACAGGCATACCCATGCCGAGAACCATTATTGTTTCATCTACTGTTCCTCCACCAGCCCCAAGCATTCCAGCTACAATTCCACTTGTAAAGCTTGCAAATAAAGCTAGACAGATTATTCTAGCAGTTAATCTACCTGTCTTAGCCTCCATCTCTACGACTTCCCCTGGTTTTCCTGCTTTTCTAAACAATTGGAAGGAGATTATTAAGAGGAGGACACCAAACAAGCAGGCTAAAGTCTTCGAATCTAGTATAGTTGTTAAGTATACTCCAACCATGCTACCGGGCACGTCGAGTAAATCCAACAATACGCCCACTTTATAGTTTATTCTTCCCTGCTTAGCATAGGCTAAAGTTGCAGAGACTGTTGTAAAGCTCATCGCTAATAGGCTTGTAGAAACCGCTTTCTGAGTTTCCATACCGAAACCGAGAACTAGTAGAGGTACGTAAAATACTCCACCACCTAAACCGACGATCGACGCAACTGTTGAAATCATAAAGCTTAAAATGAATAAAATAGCTTCCTGCATAGCCTTCCAAAGTTCGTTAGAACAACTATTTTAACCTTACTTTGGGAATTGTGAACCACTCAGATACCAACTAAATAGGTGAGATTCTCACGCTTGAGGCTTTTTAACGTAAAAACAGTTATATTCTAGTTGCCGTTTTTCTTCCATCTGAACTGTATGAATTCTAGAAGCAGGATCTTAGCCGCTTTAAAAGGAGAGCCTGTAGATGGGATACCGTTCACGGTCTATGATATTCTTATACCTAGAGGTGAGCTTTGGAACGACCTTAGGAAGATGGGTTTAACCCCTATAACTAGTATTTCAGTTTTTCATGAAAAATGGTTGAATGTGAGGATTAGACGGGTTGTTGAAGGAGATTGCGTATATACGTTCTACGATACGCCAGTTGGATCTGTATATGCGAAGCATAAGGTCAACCTTAAGCCTGGGACGGGAGACTCCTGGATAGTTGAACATCCGATTAAAAAGCCTGAAGACTATAAAGTGGTAAACTACATCTTTAAAAACGCGGTTATTACGCCAATCCGAGAGGAAGACGTATTCAAGCAAATTGAACGGTTTAAAGATGACCGTGTATTCTGGGCTTGGGTGGATAGGACACCGATGCAGAAGATGCTTATAGAGTTCATGGGCTATAGGAGGCTTTCAATAGACCTCTATAGAAACCGAGAGCTTTTAGACGAGCTTTACGAAATACTCACTAATAGGACTGAATCAATTTGCGAAATCGCCTCAGATTCTCCCGTAGAACTCGCATGGTGTGGAGATAACGTGAACGGCATAGTTTTAGGGTCTAAAGTCTTCGAAAAGTATCATATTCCTGTTTACAAGCGTATGTCTAAGCTATTCGAGAAGAACGGTAAAATATTAATAGTCCATATGGATGGGAAACTCAACTGTTTGAAACATCTAATACCAAGCTCGGGCATAAACGTCGTAGAAGCCTTTACACCTCCGCCTATGGGAGACCTCTCCGTCAGAGAGGCCAGAAATCTATGGGGTGAAAGTATTAGAATATGGATAAACTTCCCAGAATCCATACTTCTCAACGACGAAGAAAACGTCAAGCAGTATACGTTAAAACTCTTAAATGAAATATCCCTTGAAAGAGGAATCCTAGTAGGTATAACTGAAGACATAGCGCCTGGAAATGAAAACAAACTTAAAACTGTAGCAGAAGTCTTAAACTCGAAAAATGTAACGCTTACTTAGAGGACTTCTATATATAGGTTTAATATTTCGCCAGAGAATGTCTATTTCATTTAATTTTGAAATTTAACCGAGAAAACTATAAATTTCCGTTCTCATAAAATTTTCCGAGTGAAGTAAGCGTTAAGGTAATACCATTACTCCGTAGTTCTTAGACAACGCAAGCTTTTTATCGAATGTAAGCAACTACTCTCTCTAACCGAAAATTTAAGTCCTTTCCCAAATTATTTCTATTGCTTAACCGATTTGCCAGTGATAGTTATCAGAAAGTTTATTAATTCTGAATACATTATTTTATCTGGCAAAACTGATGTCTCTGACAGTTATGTCAAAGGTGGGTAAGAAGCGTACGCTTGTAATACCGAAGGCTATAGCTGAAAAAATCGGGCTGAATGAAGAGTGCAGGGTAAAGATTACCGTCGAGGAAGGGAGGATTATAGTGGAGCCTATGTGCGATGCCGTCTGGCTGTCGCTTTATGGAAAAAAGCTCACTAAAGTCACTCTTGAGGAACTGGAACGTGAGAGCATTGAGCAGCAGGAAAAGTACATCAACCTTGGCTAGGATACTTGTTGATACAAGCTTTCTTCTCCCAGCCGTGGGACTTGATGTCGAGGAAGAAGTCTATAATGCCATAAAGTGTTTTCATAAGGTGGTGGTGTGTTATATTGAAGCTAGCATACTAGAGATTATGTGGAAAGCTGTTAAGATTGTACCTGAAAGCGAAATGAATATTGTGAGAATGGGTATTGACGCAATAAGAAGCACCTACACGTTATTAACGCCTGGAGCATCCGCCTTACTAGAATCATATGTTTTATATCGCAGTTTCCATAGGGATTTGATAGATAATCTTTTATACACCGTATCAAATGAATATAATATCCCGCTATTAACGATTGATAGAAAATTTATACAAACCCTTGAAATGAATGGAAGAGATACATCCAATATTTTGACGCCGGAAAAATTCGTGAAAACGCTTAAAAGTAATTAGGGCTAAGAGTTCGTTTTAAAACTCATGAATGCTTTAGATACTCTGACGTAGCACAGCTGTGAACACGAAGAGCTAAAATTCTTCGGAAAAGAGAACGTAAATATCGTAGCTCATTTATAGCACCGGAGGAGGGAGAAAGTTTTTGTTTCAGTGCCTTTCCACATGGAGCAAAAACGGACTGTTGTGTGAAAGGAAAATATCTATTATTTTAAGTTTTAGTTCCTTAATCATACCTACTGTAACTTCACCGAGCAGTATAAAGTTGGGTTTTTCCATGAAAGAAGTGATGTCGGGTCTTTAGGGCTATTTTCACAAATGTAAGCATGGATGGGACCTCCCATAGAGGTCCAACTACCGTTGCCAGAGCGGCCTCTGAACTAGCACCGAAGACAACAGTGGCCGTTGCTATGGCAACTTCGAACTGGGTGCTTGAACTGATGAAAGCGATGGTCGCCGCATCTCTATAATCGAATTTTAGAAGCCAGGGTATTACGTAGAAAAGTGCGGCCATTATGAAGAAGTGTGCCAACAGCGGTATAGAGATCAAGCCTACTATGAGGGGTTGGTTGGCGATTACCTCTCCCTTCAAAGAGAATAGGATTACAATCGTGGCGAGCAATGCTATCGCTGCAATATTTCCTATGACGGGCCGAAACCTGTCTTTAAACCATACTTCTCCCCTCTTATCGAGGAGAACTTTCCTTGAGATCTGACCTAAGGCTAAAGGTAAGCCAACAAAGAGGATTACGCTTTCAACTATGGGGGCTATTGGAACCGGGACTCCTCCAATTCCGAGATAGAAGGCTGCCAGAGGCGCATAGAGTATGAGGGTTGATAAAGCATTTATCGCGGCTATCACAACACCCTTAGCTACATCACCCTGAGCCAACAGAATCCAGAATAGAACCATACCTGTACACGGCGCTATTCCCAGCAAGATTACGCCAGCAGCATATTCGGGGTAATTACTTAGAAATAGGCGGGCTAGCAAAGCCATAAGAGCCGGAGCTATAACCCAGTTACCTATCAATGTGAGAATTGTAGGCTTGGGAGACTTAGCAGCTTTCAGAATTTCCTTAAACTCTATACTCGCCATAGTTGGATACATGAGCAAAAACAGGCATATTCCCATAGGGATCGATATATCTCCAACTTGAAGCGACCCAATCCATAAACCCAGCTCTGGAAAGAACTTGCCTAGAAGAAAGCCGACAATCATGCTGAGGATAACCCATAAGGTAAGATATTTTTCAAATCGCCCTAAAGTGGCTTCACTCTCAACCATGTTAACGCCTTACTTCTCCTCCTCAATGTACAATTC
>CALKCG010000170.1 GCA_938082915.1 uncultured archaeon
CATTAAGGCATTTAATGCGACTCTAACTACGGAGAGCATGCCACCGAAGAGTAACTTTCCTCACGTCTCTGCTTCGCTTGGATATGAATTGCCATCAACTGCCTATAGATAAACCATAGTCTGGAAGAGAAAATTATGGAAAAACCCATAAAAAATGGAGGAAAAACTAGAGGGGGGAGGGCTGAAGGTCAAGCTTAAGCTTCAACTAATAGTTCATAATGACGCTTATAGAATACAAGTGCTCCCCATTAAGCGAAATTATCATAGGTATGTTGGAGATGAGTGGGAGAGTTTTCCGATGATGGATATTAAACAGACCATTTCCATCTTTAGGGTTGCGTAAGAGAACCTAGTAATTTGTGTCTTCTAAGCGTGATGTCTCACGTCTTTAGATGCTACGTCAGATACGGAGCGGTTACATTTAAATTCGATTTAACCCTATCATATAACATATGTCTATCGTAAGAATTCCTCTTAACGGTGTCTGGTTTCTCAAGGGGTTGGATTTTAACGAATACATCGACGTTTCGACGTTGGATTTGAGCGCTGAAGGCTGGATGAAAGCTGAGGTTCCAGGTGTAGTTCACTTAGACCTTATGAGGAATGGTGTAATTCCAGACCCATTCTACAGGATGAATGAGCTTGAAGTTTCATGGGTTGAGGAAAGGGATTGGTTGTACGTTAAAGAATTCGACGTTTCATACGACGTAGCCAGTAAGAGATGTCTAGAGCTTATCTTCCACGGTTTAGATACTTGCGCTGAAATTTGGCTCAACGGTGTAAAACTTGGTGAAGCCGATAACATGTTTCACACTTGGACTTTTAAAGTCCAAGGGCTTGTAAAATCCGGGAAAAACACGATAGCCATTAGATTCAAGTCTCCATCTAAGGTTGTGGAGATGTTGGAGTCTAAATACGGAAGGTTGTGGGCCGCATTCTACAATGCTAGAGTCTATGGGCGGAAGGCGCAGTACTCATTTGGATGGGATTGGGGTCCGAGGCTACCGACCGTCGGCATATGGAGAGATGTGGAACTACTAGCATATGATGAAGCCAGACTGGGATACGTTTCAGCACTCCCAGTGAAGGTTTCGGATGAAGAAGCCTTAGTCAGGGTTGAAGCCGAAGTCTACTGCGTTAAACCAGGACATATCAAACTACTGTTTAGAGTGGAGGGGGAGAATATTGAAGTGAGCATAGAAGGATTAGCCGAAGAGGGATTGAACGTTTTCAGCTCTGAGTTTAAAATCGGAAAGCCTAAGCTTTGGTATCCCAAAGGACATGGCGCTCAACATCTATATACGCTTAATACAATTCTCCTAAATGATATGGGCGTTTTAGATGACCTCAAGGTTAGATTCGGCATTAGATCCATCGAGCTTCAGAGAACTAAAGACGAAGAGGGGGAGTGCTTCATACTCAAAATTAACGGTATACCTGTTTTCTGCAAAGGCGCCAATTGGGTTCCAGCAGATAGCTTTCTACCCAGGGTAAATAGAGAAGTCTATAGAAAACTCCTGGAGGCGGCTTCCGAAGCTAATATGAACACGCTTAGAGTCTGGGGCGGTGGAATATATGAAGACGATGACTTCTACGATTTATGTGATGAACTCGGTATAATGGTTTGGCAGGACTTCATGTTCGCATGTGGAGAGTATCCTGAGGAAAGCTTCTTCATAGTTTCTGTTGAGAGAGAAGTCGAGGAGAATGTTAAGAGGCTTAGAAACCACCCGTCTATAGTGTTATGGTGTGGAAACAACGAGAACGATTGGGGTTTTAAAGCTAAATGGTGGGTGAGGGATAGATTCTACGGTGAGAAGATTTACCATAAGGTCATTCCTGAAGTCGTTAAACGGTTAGATCAGACCAGACCATACTGGCCCAGTAGCCCATACGGGGGAGAAGACCCCAATAGTCCTAGAGAAGGCGATAGACATAGTTGGGATGTATGGAGTGGGTGGAGAGATTGGAGATTCTACCTTCTGGATAACGGCAGATTTATCAGCGAATTCGGTTTTCAAGCTCCTCCAAGCATGGAGACCGTTGAATCGTTTACGGCCAAGGAAGACAGATGGATTCAAAGCCAAGTCATGGAGTGGCATAACAAAATGTACGAGGGAACCGAGAGGCTGTATAGGTTTCTAGCCGGCCACTTCAGAGTCCCTGAGGATCTTAAGAAATTCATCTACCTAACACAGCTTAATCAAGCTGAAGCTTTGAAAACAGCTATCTCCCATTGGAGGAGTAGAATGTTTAAGACGAGCGGGTGTCTCATATGGCAACTCAACGACTGCTGGCCTGTTATAAGCTGGAGTCTTATAGACTACCACCTTAGACCTAAACCCGCTTACTATTACGTTAAAAGAGCCTTTAACCCTATTTATGTGGCGTTAAACTTGAGAGGCCGCAACCTCCAGGTCTCCGTGGTAAACGATACGCTTCAGCAGATAAGCGGAGTTTTAAAATTCATCGTTCAAAAGCCTACGGGTGAACCATTGTTTAGCAAGACTATTGAGAACATACATGTAGAGGAAAATTCTGCTAAGGAATGCCTAGTCGTGGATATTGAAGACTTTAGAGGAGCGATAGCCGTTACAGAGTTCCTGTTTGATGGTGGTAGAGTGATTGATGACGTTTTAATAGGTGAATTTAA
>CALKCG010000171.1 GCA_938082915.1 uncultured archaeon
GTTTATGCGGCATGGTTTGCCAGTTTCCATAGAGTATATGATGTCTATACCGTATTCGTGTGATCTTGTAAGCTTTATCAGTACTTCACCTCGTACTTGCCTCTCTATGTGTTCAAAATGAGGTTTCCACGCTTCTTTACATATTTCTAAATAAAACCATCTCGGTTCACAGTATATTTTACGCTTCTCTTCAGTGGTTCTAAAATATGGAACGTATTCACCTAAATGGTGACTTGACTCTGTTATGAAGTAGCCTAAATACTTCATCATTTCAAATCTAACTTTATCCTTCTCATAGACTTCTTTCTTTTCCATAGCCTTCCAGAGAAGCGGATATGCATCTTCACCTTTATATTTAAACTCTAGGAAGAAAGCTTGATGGTTTATTCCAGCAACCCAATAGTAAACGTCTTCGTATGAAACGTTTATATACTCTGCCAACTGCATAGCCGTTCCCTGAACACTATGACAGAGCACAATGTTTTTAATTTTCGTCGCCTTATTCATAGCCCAACAGTTAATCGCCATAGGATTAGCGTAGTTAATTAAAAGTGCATCTGGACATAGGTCTTCCATATCGTAGCATATGTCCAACAGAACCGGGATCGTTCTAAGACCTCGGAAAACTCCTCCAGGACCCAGTGTATCACCGACTTCTTGATTCACACCGTACTTCAACGGGACATATATATCATGTTCGAAGGCTTCAAGTCCTCCAACCTGAATCATTATTATCACGTAGTCAGCGTCTTTCAAAGCCTCTCTACGGTTTAGAGTGGATTCAACCTTTAGTTCGGGCGCATATTTGGAAGCTAATGTATGTGCAAACTTGGTTATCAATTCAAGCCGTTCAGCGTTAATATCCACGAGAGCTACTGTAGAATTTCTAAGCTCTTGATGGTAAACTATGTCTGTAAGTAGGCGGCTGGCAAAGACAACGCTTCCAGCACCAATAAAAACTATTTTTGCCATACAGAACCACTCTGCCAAAAGAAAAGTATGCGCAGTAAGGTCTTAAAGGTTTGATTACCACCGCAGTTAAATCCACGGTCTGAATCACGGTTCTAAAATCAGTTTATACGTTTCCCCCAACAATTTTCTCGGCTTCTTCTAAGTCTTTAAGGGTATCTATACTTCTCCAAATTGTAAAATCGCAGTATTTTACAGTTTTAAGCTTCCTAGCGTCTGCGAGTTTTGGAAATAGTTCTCTCTCCAAGTCCCCTCTATCTGGTAGATATTTAAACACTTCAGGTTTGAATAGGTATAATCCTGCATTTATCCAGTAGTCGCGGATGACGGGTTTCTCTTGGAAGAGAATGACGTAATCTCTGCTGTCTGAGAAAACTATTCCATATGGTGAGGGTAGGGGTACTGTAGCTATTACCCCTATCGTACTTCCATCTAATACCCCTATGAGTTTAGTTGGATCTATATCCGTTATCACGTCTCCATTAACGACATAGAACATCTCCTCTTTATCGAGAAGATTTGCAACGTTTTTAAGCCCACCAGCTGTACCTAAGGGCTCTTCTTCTACGACGTAAGATATATGGACTCCATACTTCCTACCACTACCAAGATTGTCTATAAACTTCTCCTTAAGATACCCAACAGCCGCTATAAATTCTCTAACTTCATATTTCTTTAGCCATTCAATCTGATGAACTATAATGGGTTTACCAGCAATTTCTACCAGAGGTTTAGGAATATCGTTTGTTAAAGGCCTTAAACGCCTACCTTGACCGCCAGCTAAAATAACAGCCTTCATCAATAGCTCTTATCCTTAGAAAGCTTTTTAATTTTAAAACTCATGGAGTTTAAAAATCTTCCATATAGGTCTATAGTGTCTGTGTAAATCGAATGACGTTATGTACTAGTTTCACCTTGAAGCTTTACGACGTTAACTGAGTGGGGCTTAAGTTCAAGATTAACCTTGTTATTTTCTATCTTAGTACCACTCTCTTCAATCCCTACGACACGAGGATTTTCAAGGGTATTCTTATCTTCAATGTTCTTCCCCGCGATTGTTTTCATACCACCTTTACTAGGTTTAAAACCTTTAAAGGTCATCTGAACATATGCGCATTCCGTCTCATGCCTATTAATTACATATAAGTATAGAGTCCCCCCGTCCTCAGTAATCATAGCCGACACGTCTATGAATGGAATATAACGGTTAAGCTCACTTGACTTGTAAAGCTGCGAATCTACAATTGTTGGAAGAATATAGTCTCCAACGCTTTCACCGTACAATTTAAATACGTAGTACTGAGGGGTTAAAACCATTCGTCCATCATTTGAAGTAACCATCAACGGTATAACGTTCACCGTTTGTGCAAATGCCGCAATAGGTACCTCGTTACACAGCCTATGTAAAGAGTTTAAAACCCCGGCTGTAAAAACAGCATCTTTAACACTCGTGATCTGTCTAAGTAGTGGAGGTTTTGCTTCTGAATACCAAACATTCCACTCATCGAAAGCCAGTTTTATTTCACGTTTAACATTATACTTCCTCCTTACATTTTGAATAAGCTCGTAAACGTTTCTCAGCCTTCTCTCAATGTCTATACTATGGGCTACAAGTTCCCTATAGGGCTTGTCCCCACTAATATAGATGTGAATAGACAAGTAGTCGAAGTACTCTCCTGCATTCTTCACCATAGCAGTATTCCACTCCGGATCTTCACATCCAACTGCTATGAGCTTAATCTCCGAGTCTATAGCTTTCATCTCGTTTGCAAATTCTACACTTCTTCTTGCACATTCAGCGCCATCTATGCAGAATCCGATCTGCCACCTTCCATATAGTTCATTTCCCACCCCCCATATTTTAACGTGGTACGGGCTAACATGCCCATATTGACGCCTAAGTTGCACATAATATGTGTCTCTATTGGAGTTACAGTATTCCACCCACTGTGCCGCCTCCTCAGGCGTCCCATTTCCAGCGTTAACGACTATCCAAGGCTCAGTTCCTACGAGGCTACACCAATCTATGAATTCGTCCGTTCCAAAAGCGTTAGGTTCATCCCGACCCCACGCCATATCGTAGCGTTTAGGCCGTTTTTCCCTAGGTCCAATGCCATCCTGCCAGTGGTATCCACTGGCGAAGTTCCCGCCAGGCCATCTAACTATGGGACAGTTTAACTGTTTAACTGCGTCTAAAACATCTAAACGGTATCCTCTCACATTTGGTATGTTAGAATCTTCACCGACCCATATGCCTCCATATATACATTCACCTAAATGTTCTATAAATTGCCCATAGCATCTTCTGTCGAATCTTCCAATAGGTGAAGTCGCATCGATAGACGCTCTACATTCCAGTGTAACCACCTCCTATATCTCCTCCATTATACGACTATTTTTCCTTTTTTGCTTCATTTGGCAAAACTAGTCTTAAAGACCTGAGGAAAAACGTTCATATGATGTATCCGGATGCCGGAGGAGAACAGAAAGGTAGACTTAGCTAAAAAAAAATCAGCGATGATAAAGTTTAAATTAAATACGTTTCTTAACTTAAGAAGTATTAAGACTGAAAATAGAGTACTTAGACGCGTCGGGTGCATACTATGGGCATTATTACGTGGTCTCGAATAAGAAGCCCCTGGCTTTTACATTTTAACACTGGAGGATGTAACGGTTGCGACATAGAGGTCCTTGCAACTCTAACTCCAAGGTATGATTTAGAAAGATTTGGGTGTATACTTAAAGGTAGTCCTAGACATGCAGACGTTATGGTCGTAACAGGACCAGTGACTAGACAGGTTAGAGATAGACTTATAAGAGTCTACGAGCAGATGCCTGAGCCTAAGTTTGTCGTAGCCGTAGGTACATGCGCATGTAGTGGTGGAGTCTTCCGAGAATGCTACAACGTTTATCCAGGTTTAGATGCTGTTCTTCCGGTAGATGCATATATACCCGGATGCCCACCTAAACCTGAAGCGATAATAAACGGAGTTGCAGCGTTATTAGCTAAGCTGGGGGGTAAATTGTGAAGGAAGAAGAGGTCGTATCAAAACTTAAAGAGGTCTTTGGAGACAAA
>CALKCG010000172.1 GCA_938082915.1 uncultured archaeon
AATGCGGGCTGGAGGAGAGCCTATTATTACTCCAATATCTAGAGCTGGTGTCGTATGTGAGGGTTGAAGCTATAGTTAAACTCGGTGGTAGTGTTATAACAGTCAAAGATAAACCTATGATTGTTAACCGTAGGGCTTTGAATAGGCTTGCAAGCGAGATCTCAGCTTCCAGGCTCGAGAAGATCGTAATAGTACATGGAGGGGGATCCTTTGGACACCCTCTAGCTTTGAAGTATAAGCTTAATGAAAAGTTTACGGGTTCAAAGGAGCAGATCGCGGGGTTTACGGTCACGCATAGAGCCATGCTTAAACTTAATGAAATAGTTTTAGAGGCTTTGGAGCGTAAAGGGTTGAAAGTCGTTCCACTTCCACCTCTAGCTCTCGTAACGTTAGCATCAGGTAGTTTAAAGAACATGTTCTACGATCCTTTCATAAATGCTTTAAATGCTGGCTTAACACCGGTAACGTTTGGAGACGTCGTATTCGATCTTGATAGAGGCTTCTCAATAATATCTGGTGATTTACTGATGCTTAAACTCTCACGAAAACTTCAACCTTTAAAAGCCATATTTACAATCGACGTTGATGGATTGTACTCGGATGATCCTAAGCATAATCCAGACGTAGAGTTCATAGCTGAGGCTACGGTTGCCGAAGTGGAGTCCCTTTTAAATAGGTTAAGTTTTAAATCGTCCGATGCTACTGGCGGTATACGTTTCAAACTTAAACAGGCTTGCGAGATAGCACGTATAGGTGTAGACGTTTACATGGTTAATGGTTTGAAGCCCGGTAGACTTTTTAAGGCCCTTAAAGGTGAGAAAGTTAGAGGTACTTTGATAAAAGGTGTTCAGTAGTGGATTCTATCGGTAGGAGGAAGAGCGACCATATACGTATCTGTTCTGAGAAAACTGTTGAGGCGAAGGCTATTACAACAGGCTTTGAAAACGTACATTTGATTCATAGATGTCTTCCAGAGGTGGAGTTTGAAAAGCTGGACCTCTCCGTTGAATTTCTAGGCTTTAAGTTTAAAGCTCCAATAATGATTTCAGCAATGACTGGCGGAACACCTGAAGCGACTAAGATAAATGCCAACTTGGCCAAAGCCGCTGGAGAGCTTGGCATAGGCATGTGTCTCGGAAGTGGTCGAGCATGCCTTGAAGGCTCCAATCTCATTCACTCCTTTAAAGTAGCAAGGGAGAATGCGAGACACGTATTCATTTCAGCCAACATAGGTTTTCAGGAGCTTTTAACATATCCATACGGTGAGTTGAAGAAGCTGGTTAGAATGCTTGAAGCAGATGCTTTAACTGTTCACTTAAACCCTCTTCACGAGCTTCTCCAACACGATGGCTCACGGATGTTCAGAGGCGTTTTAAACAGGCTTAAAGAGTTGAAATTAAACGTTGAGTTCCCACTAATAGTTAAGGAAGTCGGATCCGGTATATGTAGAGAAGACGCTGAGCTTTTAGCATCAACGGGTGTTGATGCGATTGAAGCCTCTGGAGTCGGTGGGACGAGTTGGGCTGGTGTGGAGTACTATAGAAGCATAGAAGTTGGCGATGGGGAGAAAGCCGAACTCTCCAAAACCTTCTGGGATTGGGGTATACCTACAGCTATCTCCATACTCGAGGTAAGGTCGGCTGTAAATATTCCCCTAGTGGCATCCGGAGGCATTCGAAGCGGTTTAGATGTTGCTAAAGCTCTAGTCTTAGGAGCGGATTTAACTGGTTTAGCACTCCCCTTGCTTAAACCCGCTATGGAGAGCTGGGAGAGTGTCTTAAAATTCTTAAAGAAGGTGTGTGAAGAGTTGAAGTTAGCTATGGTTTTAACTGGTTCGGAGAGGATAGAAGATCTTAAGAGGAAACCGTATATTTTAACTGGCTTTGTTAGAGATTGGGCTGTGTCTAGAAGATTAAAGGTTAGGTGTGAGTGATGGTAAACCTTATGAATGAAATATCCGTAATCTCGGAGAAAATTTCCAATGAAATATCTAAGGTTATGGGAGAACTCGGCATCCCTGAGGTTTTACGTGAATCCAGTTACCATCTTCTAAAAGCTGGTGGTAAACGGCTTAGACCTTTTATGCTCGTTAAGTCTTACGAGGCGTGCGGTGGAACTGGTTCTAAGCCGTATCCGGCTGCCGTAGCTGTCGAGATACTGCATACGTTTACGTTGATCCATGACGATATAATAGACCGTGATAATGTTAGAAGAGGAGTTCCAACTGTTCATGTCCTCTGGGGCATTTCTCAAGCCATAATATCGGGCGATATGCTTTTTGCACTGGTTTATAAAATTTTATCTAAAAACCTGAGGGCTGAGGGTGTTAGAGACTCTGTTATACTGGACGTTATTGAAAGGCTTTCTGAAGCGTTGATAGATATATGTGCAGGACAGACCATGGATATGAATATGGCTGAGAGACCTGTGCGTAGCGTAACCATGAAAGACTACATGGAAATGATCGAGCTCAAGACCGCTAGACTCTACATGGTTTCTGCAGAAATGGGTGGACTCATAGCTGAGGCTTCTATAAAAGAGGTTGAAGCTTTGAAAAACTATGGATTTTACTCTGGAATGTCCTTTCAAATGGTGGACGACCTGCTTGGAGTCTTCGGCGTTGAAGAAGAGCTCGGTAAACCTGTTGGAAGCGATATAAGGGAGGGGAAGAA
>CALKCG010000173.1 GCA_938082915.1 uncultured archaeon
TCCACCATAGCAGATCCATTTGAAATCTCCATCGCCAACACCTTAGATTTTTCAACAGTTCTATTGAGTATAGCTATGCTACATTCTCTATCCATCAAGGCGTACGCTATTGCTCTACCCGTACTGCCAGCTCCAAGCAGAACTATGTAAGAACAATCGATCTTAACGTTATTCTTCTCCAATGCTTTAACAGCGCCAATACCATCAGTATTAAACCCGATGAGCCTTCCAAATCTATTCAGCACAGTATTAACAGCACCTATTTTCAATGCCTTAGGATCCAATTCGTCTAAAAAGCATAGTATGTCTTTCTTTAAGGGCATTGTCACATTGAATCCTTTAACGCCTATTACCTTAAAGGCTTCAACAACTTGTCCAAGCGTATCCTTGGATACTCTAAACGCCATGTAAACGTAGTTTAAACTGAGCTCTTTCAGAGCAGTATTATGGATTAGAGGGCTTAAAGAATGCTCAACCGGGTCGCCTATAAGGCATAGAAGTCCAGTTCTACCGTCTATCATCAAAACCCGCCACCTCCATAATTTTGACAATTCTTCTCAATTCTTCAACTGTTGGTTGACCTGGAGCTGTTTCCAAACCTTTCTTCAGAGAGGCGAACGTGAAAAACCCGCCGTAAAATGGGCTTAAAACCCTAGATATTAAACCCAGTCTACCCATGGCAAAGCAGACGAGTCTCACAGTTTTACTGAATTTCGATAGAAACATTAGAGACGTCAGATTATCTTCTAAACTATTAGCGTAAGTGATCAATTTGCATGCATATGGCTCATAGCTTAATTCCCTTGAGAGAAACCACCTGAGCTCTGAAATCGTCGGAGTAAAATTAAACTCGTGGTGGGAGATTATGATTTTTACGCCAGTCTTCTTAAACTCTTCAACTGCTTTATCTAATCCATCAGTATTAAGCTCTAAATCTACGTAGCTGAAACCAGCGTCAACTGCTTCTTTTAAAGCTTTAATCCTCTCTTCATCCCTACCTTCAAATAATCCTCCCTGCCTTCTAGGTCTAAATGTAGCTATAAGTGGAATCTTAGTTGAAGATGCCACATCTGATAAATCGTTAAACTCACTCATATAATCCATTCTAACCTCTATGAAATCCACCATAAGCTCTTCAGCTTCCGCAACCGCTTCGATGGTGCTACGTACAGTTTCAGCTTTTATAGGTACGCATATCCTATATGTTTCAATCAAATTCGACATCTTATCTCTCAATGATTCTTTCAGATTTTACAAGCGTTCCGAAATGCCTACCCCCCTCCTGTATGTACAGGAGGACTTCATCACTGGTTTTAAGATCGGTTACAGACTTCGATCCATCACGTGCCACGAATCTTACGGTTTCAGCATCCTGAACTATAGTCTTATAGATTGCACCACCATATTCGACTTCGACAAGTTTCATGGGTCTCCACTCTATTTTAACTCTGCAGAGTTCGACTTCTCTGAAGGTTCCATCTCTCTTGACGGCTAAAAGCGTATCTCCAGCTTTAAGCTCAGATAAGTACCTAGTCTTCCCGCCTGGGACAAGTATGTAGAGTGCTGGCGGCCCTGCGTTTACTCTAAATGGTCTAGCCTCCACATATGGATTTCCATGTACTTCCGCTTCTACTAGGAAAAGCCCTGAAGATTGACATCCTACGAGAACCCCCTCCCCTTCACTTAAAAGGTCGCAAGTGTCTAAGCATACTCTTGCTCCGAGTTTGATGGGTTTAATAGATACCACTTTTGCACTATTCAACTCTAAACGGTTGATGCTTCTATTCATAACCTCCATTAGTCTTTTAACGTCTTCCGGGTTTCCGGTTTCAATTAAAATACCGTCTACGCCTATCTCTAGAACGTTGACTAACGTTTGAGCCTCCTCAAGACTTGAAGCCTCAGCTATTATCTTCGTCTTCCCGTGCAGTTTAGCTATTATATTCTCTAAAGGTATGATTTTCCAGTTTAAACACTTAACGATTATGTAAGGGCATCCTCTACTTGACCCCTCAAGTATCTTCTTCTCATCTTCTCTACTCGAGACTTCTACAATTAGACATGTCTCCGGAGAGGAGTCGTATACATGGTCTACGAGTTTTAAATCTCCACCGGTTTTTGAAACCACTTTAACTCCAGGTGGTTTACTCTCAGATATGAGCTTCCAATCAGAGATTAAGAAAAAATCGGTAAGCTCTTTAACTTCATCTATAAACTCTCTTAGTTCTCCCTGCTCTTTCTTTGGTTTAACCCAGAGTTCTTTAGTCAAGTTCTAACCACCGCACAGTATTTTCATAGCGTCTTCAACATCCATTCCATCATGAACAATGCCTACTATTGCTCTAGTCATAAGGTCTGGTCTCTTATGTTGGAAGATATTCCTGCCGATGGAAACACCAGCTCCACCGGAATCTACAGAGTTTTTAACCATTTCAAGTATTTCTCTGTCCGAGCTTACCTTAGGTCCACCGGCTATGACGACTGGAATAGGGCAGCTTTCAACAACCCTCTTAAAGCTTTCAACGCTACCTGTGTAGTTTGTTTTAACGACATCAGCTCCAAGTTCGGCAGCCACTCTAGCCACATGAGCTACAAGCTCAGGATCGTGTTGATTCGCTATTTTAGGGCCTCTAGGATATGCCATGACTAAAAGAGGCATACCCCAATCTTCACAAGATTCTGCAACAACGCCTAATAGACTGAGCATTTCAGGCTCCCTTTCACATCCGATGTTTACGTGTATGGAGACCCCATCGGCACCTAACGCTATAGCCTCTTCTACGGAAGCTACGCTTACCTTCCAATCTGGATCGGGTCCTAGCTTCGTACTTGCCGATATGTGGAGAATCAGCGACATTCCTCTAGTATCTATTAGTCTAGCCCACCCCTTATGGATGAGTACTGCGTCGGCACCACCTCTTTTAAGCTTCTCAACAACCTTAGAAATGTTTTCAATACCGGCAATAGGTCCGAGAGTCACACCATGATCCATGGGGATTATCACGGTCTTCCCGTCGCTTCTAAATATTCTAGACAACCTTCTAATCTTCCCATTCAATTAAACCACTCCTTTAGCATAACGTTATATGAACCCCCTTTTGTAGAGGAGCTCGGCTAGGAGGACTGCGCCTTTTGCAGCCCCCATTTTAGTATTATGGGATAGGAGAAGGTACTTTATACCGTTTTCCAAAGCTGGGTCTTCTCTAACTCTTCCAACGATAGTAGCCATTCCATCCTCCAAATTTCTATCGAGTCTAGGCTGGGGCCTATATGGGTCATCGTGAACTATTATCATTCTCTTGGGAGCTGAAGGTAAATCCATATTTGAACAACCGTTAAAATCTCTCAGAGTCTTCTTAAACTCCTCAACACTAGCCTTCTCCCTCAACGAGAGGAAGACACTTTCAGTATGCCCATCTTTAACGTTAACCCTAGTACATGTGCAACTAACTTTGAAGTCTGCTCGTTGAACAGTCTTCCCATCACACCTTCCCAGTATCTTTAAGACTTCTCTCTGAACCTTCTCCTCTTCTCCGGGTATATAAGGGATTATGTTGTCTAAAATATCCAACCCTATGACACCGGGGGATCTACCGGCCCCTGAGAGAGCTTGCATAGACGTCATTAGGACGAGTTTGATTCCAAATCTATCCATAACCGGTTTAAGCGTTATAGCTAAACCGGTTGTGGTACAGTTAGGTATTGGAGCTATAAACCCGTTCCATTTCCTCTTACGCTTCTGCTCCTCTATTAGAGATGCATGGTCGTCATTTACACCCGGAATCATAAGAGGAACGTCCTCTTCGTATCTAAATGCAGAGGCTGTACTTATCACAGGTTTTTCTCTAGCTATTTTCGGCTCAATTTCCCTAGCTACATCTGACTCTACGGCTGAAAAAACTAAGTCTACATCTCTTAAATCGTTTTCTTCAAAGACTTCAACCACCATGTTTTCAAACTGCTCCGGTAAGGCTTCATCGCAATACCATCTAATGGATCCTGTAGATTCATCTCTGATTGCCTCTACATACCTTTTACCAGCCGACCTTCGTGAAGCTACAAGTTTAACTACGTTAAACCAAGGATGGTTGGCTAAAGCCACTAGAAACTGTTGACCTACGACTCCAGTTGCACCCAAAACCATTACATTAATCATTTCCATCCACCGTGCTTAAAACACCCGTTATGAGTCTATAGACCCGTTCAACGTCATTCTGAGCTACAACGATGCTTATGGTTGAAGTTATAGTAAAAATACCATGAATATTTATCC
>CALKCG010000174.1 GCA_938082915.1 uncultured archaeon
TTATGGAAAAAGAATACACTTGGAAAATGGTTGCAGAATAATGGGCGAACTCCAGTAGGTGGAGGATCTGAAGGCTGGAGAAAGAGTCTACTTTGCAGTTGAACCTAAGAAAGTGGATAGGCTGCCGGCAGCCCCCATCTAAGAACTCCATCTTTCAACATGCTTGCCAATGTGACGAAACTTGAAGAAAAGGACTAGATATGAAATCTACTCCGATGTTTTGGAGGTCGTGAGGAGGAAAGGGAAAATTTCGATAACAAAGTTATCTTACAGCGTGCAGATGCCAGTTGATAGGACAAAGCGTGTGGTCAATCTTTTAGTTTCGAAGGGCTTACTGAAGGAAGAAAACATCGGCGACAAGAAAATTTATAGGTTAACCGAGAGAGGCGGCGCTCTCCTAGAAGCCCTAAGAACGGTGAGAAAATTCATGGATTAGAAAAGGCGTGTACGCTAACCTGTTTCCTCCTTCATCTCCTCCAGCAGCATCCCCCTTTCAACCAGCCGGTCAACATATGGGTAAATGTTTATATTTACGATGGTACTCTGGTTGTTTAAAGTTGAAAGGTGGACCTATGGCTGAAGTAGACCTGCCTAGGTGCTTCTGGTGCAGTAAGCCTATAAAGCCTGGAGATTTAGCTGTAAAATTCCCCTGTCCAAACTGCGGGAGAATCATAATATGGCGTTGCGAGAAGTGTAGGGTTTTAGCTAAACCTTATAAATGTCCGCTGTGTGGTTTCACCGGCCCTTAGGATTGTGAGATTATGGCTAGGGTTTTAGTTAAACTGAGAATTTTCCCTGAAGGCATAGATTTAGATTTGAAAGAGCTTATAAAACGTATATCTGAACATCTACCTGAAAACTCTAGAATCGAGGGGGTTGGCGAAGAGCCGATAGCCTTCGGTTTAAACGCCCTCCTGCTGTTGGTTTCAATGCCGGATGAAGAAGGATTCATGAATGAGGTTGAAGAAGCTATTAGAGCCACTCAAGGTGTTAATGAGATCCAGGTAATATCCGTCAGTAGAGCTAGGTGAGCTTTTGCAGTTATCCGTCAACCCGCTTCTCATAGACGAGTATAGATTGAACTGGTCTCTAAGGTATCTTAGGGAAGCTAAAGTAGACTATGAGTGTCTAAAACTTCTCACAAGTGAAGAAGCCTACGTAAGCCTAGGCTCAACAGCCGTTAGGAAAGCTCAAACGGCTGTACTCTACGCTCTTGGAGATCCATCCTCTATCTACGATGCCATAGTAGCCGTTGTTGATAGAGGTGTTGAGGCGACCGACGGCTTGATAAGCGCTTTAGCCTCCATGGAGAAGTGTATAAGAAGCATCGTAGACAATGCACATACGTTTCCAAGGGAGATGTTTATCCGACTTGTCGGAGAACAAGTATCTATAGCTGAAAAACTTCTAGAGAGGATATTCGAAGTATACGGTAGGTGAACGTTTAAATCTAACGGTTTAATCTTATTGATCTGGGGATGAAGAAACTGACCTGCACAGACAGCTTTGAATGATGAACTGCATCTCCACAGACCCATTCCGATCCATAGCTTGAGGTGTGGGATGTGTGAAAGTTAAGGTTAGATTTCTAGGTTTTCTAGCAAGGCTATACGGGTCTGATGAGGTGACCTTAGAAGTCCCCGAAGACTCCACGTTTAAAGACCTCTTAGAAAACCTGGTTAAGCGTAAGAGTAGATTTAAAAACGCGGTTTTAAACGGTGGAGACGTTAGGGGAACAGTATTAACTCTAATCAATCAGAAAGATATCGCTGTTCTAAGCGGCTTAAATACTAAGCTTAAAAATGGGGATGAAATCGTCTTCGTACCTGTTTCACATGGAGGTTAAAAGCGGTCTTCCACACCCATAGCCCAAGCTATTCCGCCAAGTATATGCTTCTGAAAGTAGTCTGTTCTCCAGAGCTGTGTGAAATGTCCAAAGGCTGTATAAAATACCCGTCCCTGACCGTACTTATGACACCAGGCTAATGCGTAATCGTTGTCTGGACGCGTACCCTTGCTTAAATCTACAGAACTATTGTCAAGCCTTATGAGTACGTGCGTCTTCTCCCTACTCCAATTTCTAAACGTGTACACCTCTTCGAGGACTTTAAACCTTTTAGAAAGGTGTTTGGTTGAAGGGTGGGAATCGTCTTCAACAATTGCCCATACTTCCTGCGTCCATGGATGTCCGTTGAAGTAACCGCCAATCATCCCACCGTACTCTGGGAACTTGTAAAACGTGTCGGTAGCGTTATGCACACCTATGAATCCTCCACCGTTTTTAACGAAACGTATTAGAGTATTCTTCTGCATTTCATTCATGGGGAGTTCACCAGTCGTCATGAATAGAACCGCGGCACACGTGCTAAGCATTTCATCGTTAAATTCAGAACACTCCTCTGTTGCATAGGTTTCGAAAAGTCCAGTTCTCTCTCCAAGCTTGGTTAAAACCTCAACTGCAGTCGTTAAATAGCTATGCCTAAAACCTGCTGAATGCGTTAATACAAACAACCTGTTTTTACGGCTCATACAGATCGAAATTCTACTCTAACGTATTAAAAACATTTGCTTCAAAGATCACGGAGGCTGAGGACTAGAAGAAGATTCTTTAGCCTTCTATAATGGGGAATAGGGTTTGAAAGACTGTCCACATTCTACAACATTTAAAATAGGGAAGGCAGATAAAAGACAGGGATATACTTTGGTCGATTTGAATGGAATTGCTATCAACCAATTTTACAGTTTTCACTTGGTGGCGTTTACAAACTCTTCCACGGATTTCAACATTTTAGGTTTAGCCTTCCCAGTGATCGAGTACACCTTCTCCAGGAATCTTCCCACTTCTTTTAAACCAGTTAACACGTTAAATTCTACTGTAAACATCATCTCTTCACCCGGTTGAATGAATTGTAGGGTGCCCCACTTCCTCTCCTTATCTCTACCTAAGACTAAGCAATTAGCTGGCTCCAATCCGACTACGTAAGTACCTTCACCCATCATCTTCCATTCTATGAAGCGGTTAAGCTCCCTTTTCCTATACTTGATGTAGACCCCTAAACCATCCATAAGCTTCTCATTAACTATAGCGGCGTATGCGTATCCGTCGCTGTCCACTGCCATATCGTGGAAGTAAACCTTCTCCCTGAAACCCCCAGTTGGATGTTGAAATCTATTGTATTTCTCAGCCCCCTCCTCAGCATCCCTATCCCTTGGAACATAGAGCTTAGACGTTGAAATCAAGTATGCATTTTCATCTACAAGGGGGAAGCCGAAGTTGAAGTGGTATAGGATCATTAAAGGCTGCACCTCCCAACCCTCATTCACTACGAGGTCTTCAATAAGCACGGTTTTAGACCCGAGTTTAGATTCAATCTTGCGCTTTAAAACGAGGTTCGAACCGAAAACCCTAGCCTCTCTACAGGAGCCTTCAACAACCATGACGTAATCTTCCCCATCCCAGTGGCCTTCAACTCTCGTAAGTTTAGCTGGAATGTAGGATATACGGCCGTGTAAACCGAGGCTTTCACCCATGTCGACAACAGGCGCTCCAAGATATGTTAAACCGCAAGTCGTGAGAAGCCCTCCGAAGAATCCCCGAAGCCAGCCGAAGCCCTCCGGTTCGAAGAAGTATGGAGCGATAAATCCCGTGGGGCTTATCCAAGCTAAAGGTATTCCCTTATACTCCGCATTGGCTATATCTAATCCTCTATCCACTATTATGGATAGGTCGA
>CALKCG010000175.1 GCA_938082915.1 uncultured archaeon
GAAGTTTGTTGACTCGAACATATTCCTCCACGCTTTCCTCACACCGCTCAGAAAGCTGACGGAAGAAGAGCAGAAGGTTAAGGATGAGTCAAAGGCTATTGTGAAGAGGATTGAGGAGGGCGAAGAGGTTGCCACGACCACCGTCCACCTTTCAGAAGTTATCAACATAGTTGAATCCGGACTTGGACTCCAGAAGTCTCTGGGCTTCCTTTCATGGGTGATATCTAAAGACAACATCAAAGTCTATCAAATCACCGTAGAGGACTACGAGGTAGCTCTCTCAATCGCAAGGGAGAAAAATATCAGCGCCAACGACGCCCTCGCATACATCACCATGAAGGCACATGGATTGACAGAGATATATTCCTTCGACAAACACTTCAACCAATTAGAAGACATCATAAAACTCCCTCCCCTTTGACGCTTCCCCGACTGAGGGGGTTTTCCGACAAACCTTCTTGTAAAAAAGTTCATTCCAGAATCAGAGTTTAAATTCTGAATCTGTCTGGATTGAGCAGGAGCAGTTTCTATCCGCCGGTATGTCTTTAATCGTCTCCCCCAGCACCTTTATAACCGCCTCCCTCTTTCTAAACACTATTTCAGAGACTTCTCTACTCGTTACTCGGCTTTGCATGCCTGCGGCCATGTTAGATACTATGCATAATGATGCATAGCATAGCCCCAGTTCTCTAGCTAGAGCTGCTTCAGGGCAACCAGTCATACCTACGACATCTGCTCCTAAAAGCCTAAACATCCTTATTTCAGCGGCTGTTTCAAATCGAGGGCCTTCCGTACAGATATACGTAGACTTATCCCACACGGTTTCACCCAATTTACATGCCGATTTTATCAAGAGACTTCTAAGCTCTTCACAGTACGGTTTTGTAAAATCTATGTGAACCACTGGCTGAGCGTCGTAGAAAGTGTAACGTCTACGCTTGGTGAAGTCTATCATATTATGCGGAACCGTGAGATCCCCAGGTCTCATTATTGGGTTTATAGTGCCCACCGTATTGACGGCTAACAACCTGTTAACTCCAAGCTCTTTCAAAGACCATATATTGGCTCTATACTCTACCATGTGCGGGGGATTTTCATGTTTAACACCATGTCTTAAGACGGCTAAAGTCTCGACGCCACCTATGACAACTCTAGAAACGACGACCTTCTTGGAATTAAACGGTGTCTCAACCTCGATTGTTTCCAATGGTTGTAGAGCCGTCTCGAAGCCAGACCCTAGGATCACCGCATGCCGTATACCTTTCAAGCCTCTTCAACCCCCCAAATCTTCGAAAGCCTACTCCTAGATTTATGCGCGATTATCGTGGAAGTCACTATGAGAACTGTTGCCAGAATCACCCAGAAGAAGAAAGCTATAACCGTTGGATGTAGTATAGATGAAGGGGGAGTCCTTATGAGGGGGGTTGAATTGGCCACTGTTCCAAATATCATAACTACTGAGACTATTCCCACTATATCTCCTAGGAATTTCAAACTCCTATTTATATAATCGTATATTGCTTTACTGATGAGCAACGTTAAAAAGCCCGCTAGGAAAAAGCCTAATACACCTTCAGTAAAACTTGCAATTATTATATTGAAGAAGTTCATGAAACTTTGAATGTCTGTAAGTTTCTCCATAGGGACATTTGCAATAACTGAGGAGGCGCCTTGCGAGAAACCCAATCCACACATTATGATACATGCAACGTATCCGAAGACCCGTATGAGTATGAATGGTTTTGATGAAACCTCAGATGCTATGTAGCTTATGGACTTATCTATGCCAAAACCCTTAATGAATAATGTTAAACCCGTGACCATTAAGATCACCGTTAATGTGTAAGGTATGAGGGGGATTTCGGGATAGAAGAGAGTCAGCATATACAGGATTGAAAGCGATAAAACTATTAAACCTGGAATCCCAAGAGTCCATTTAGTATACCTGGGATCCTGAATAAGCATACTCAAATATCTAGTTAGAATATACCAGCTAGTTTCAATGGATTCACTGTGCTTAACAGCGAATCTTCTAACAGAAATTATCGGAACCTGAGACTGTATTATTGGAGAGACTTCCTGATCCGTATATCCGTCCGAGACGAGTATCACAGCATCTGCGGGATATATTCTAAGGGTTTCTCTTAGAGATCCAGATATCCTTCTATCTGCTTCGATCCCACCATTCTTAAAACCAGTTAAAACTGCCACCTCATAATCGTTAGACTTATCTTTAGATTTTAAATCATCCATTATACGTACGGCTTCAAACATTGCATTCGCATCAGCCTCTTCAGGGTCATTCATTATAAGCTTTAAAGCGGCTTCAAGAACATTCTCTTTTCCAATGACTGGAGATTTTAAACCTGTTTTAACACCTAAGTCATCATCTCTATCTATACATAAAACAAGAATTCTCATAGACCTCTTCTCATTTTCCATCATTAAATCACACCCATATCTTCAGCTTCAGCTAAGATTTTAAGCTCTTCGGCTGTAACCCGTTCCCCTTTTCTAAGTTTATCTAAAACAACTCTAGCATTCTTAATCAAAATCGATTTAACTTCATCTTCAATTCTTTTCCTCTTCTCCTCCTCTAAAGTTTTAAGCTCTTCAGTTATTGATTTTTCTGCCATCCGCAATTCTCCTACCTCCTTAACCTTCTGGAGAAGTTCATTACGGTAATTGTTAGCTTCTCCCCTTAATGATCTAATCCTTTCATCAAGTTGAATAATAGTCTTCTTAATTGTTTCCCTTCTAACATTTAATTCTTCAATTCTACTCTTAATTGACTCTATTTTTAATTTAATAGCTTCTCTAGTCGCTTTAAGCTCCATAAAAACCCCTTTGAGCTTTAAAAGTTCCTCTTGCTTCTTCACCTCTCTCTCCAGCTTAGCGACCTCACCTGCAATTTTCTTTTCAACCTGTAGATCCGTTGGAGATGTCTGAAGCTCCCATTCCAAGTTGGAGATACGTTTTCTGAGATCTTTCAACGAAATATTAGAGCCGCCGATCTTGAGTTTGATTTCACTTATAAGTTGTCTGGTTTCTCTAAGCTTAGAATAGTTAGAACTTAGTTCTTCTTTCAAATTAGAAATTTCTAAGCTTAAGTTTCTATACTCCGACCTAAGCATTTTAATCTTTAAAACAGCTTCACTGATTTCAGCGTTCAATTTATCGCGTTTCTCTTTAGCCCGTTTAACGTCTTCCAATAAGCTTCTACGCTTAGAAGAAAGTTCTCTTAGTTTAGATGCTAGAATATTATATCTCTTATCAGATTCCAATTCTACCTGTAAAAAAAAAATAGAGAGTTTAAAACTTAAAGGTTTAGCGAGAAGTAGTGGTTGTAGACGTATCCGGAGTTGGTAGCGTCGGAAGCTCTGGAAGCTTCTCTTTAAGTCTATGTTCAGCCACAGCTGAAGCCTCTTCAAGCACTTTCTTGGCTTCTTCGTTAGCAGCCTCCATATCAATACTCATGCCTGTTGCTTCACCAACTTCAACAACCATTTTACCGATTTCATCGCTTATAGCTCCTATCTCGTAGCTAACTTCAGGTATGACACCAGCCAAGTCTTTCTGAACAGCCTTGAGTATGCCAGCTACAGGCATTATAGCAGCCGCTGTTTCACCCAACTGATGGACAGTCTCCAACCTCAGTAGAGCTTTTTCAAGAGCCAGTTGTGCTCCTAAGACAATTTTAGCCATCTTACGGGCTTCTGCACACTCATTAGCGTAAAGCGCTGCTCTAGCTGCATCATTCTTCATATGAGCGTTAACGCATTTTTCAAAGAGTTCTTTCTCATGACGCTCTATTCTCATAGCCGCCCCTTCAACTCTCGAATATTGCACTTTAAGCCTATGAATAGCCATTGTAAGTCTCTGCTTTAAAGGAGTTCTCTGAAATATTCTCCCACCTTTATCCCATTTCTTCATGGACATTCTAAACGCCTCGTGAATAGAGCGAGACAAACGTTCTTTAATGAATTGTTTAAAGGAAACTGTAGAATAAACATTCGAAATCATATGAAGTTTAATCGTTTCAATACATCTCTACAGCATTAGTTTTGGAAACGCATAACACTTGTAGCACTACGCAAGTATTATCAGCTTTATTTTTAAGATTATCTTCTAATAGAGATCTTGTATGCGGAAAGTCATAACGCTTCTAACTGATTTTGGATTATCAGATCCATATCCGGCTCTCATGAAAGGAGTCATATTAAACATAAATCCTGAGGCAATCATCGTTGACATTTCCCATTCCATAGACAAATTTAACGTCAAAATGGGAGCATTCATATTAGCGTATGCTGTTGACTATTTTCCAGAGAACACTATTCACGTAGCCGTAGTGGATCCAGGTGTTGGAACAGCCAGAAAACCGTTAATTGTAGAATGTAGCAAAGGTTATTTAATAGGTCCTGACAATGGTCTTTTAATACCAGCTGCTGAAAAGCTCGGTTTAAGAAAGGTCTACGAGATAGATACCGATAGAGTTTCAATTGGTCGTATCTCCCAGACCTTCCATGGTAGAGATGTTTTCGCTCCGGCGGCCGCTAGGATATCTAAGGGCGAAGAGCCAGATCTACTTGGAAAACCATACGACGGCTATGTTAAACTTACTCTACCAGAGCCTGAGATGCTAGATAAATGTATTCTTGGAGAGGTTCTCTACGTAGACGGTTTCGGAAACGTGGTGACAAACGTAGACGAATCGATTGTTAAAGCTTTAAATATTAAAATCGGAGACTATCTACTCATTAAAACGAATCATGGTAGTTTCAAAGTCGAATTTGTAAATGCCTATGGAGCTGTTAAACCTGGATCCCCGCTGGCGATAATCAACAGTTTTAGAAGACTTGAACTGGCTGTAAATTTAGGCGATGGAAGCAAGTTCTTCCAATTGAAAACGGGCGATTCCATAACTATAAATATAGTAAACAATATATCATACTGAGTGGAATAGTCTACTTAAACCCCATGAGTCTGACGAGACGACTACTTAAGATACTGGGGATCTACCGGTTTTACTTATGGTGGTTGAGGAGGGAGATTAAAAATGGAAGTATTCCAAGCCATGTCGGGATAATTCTTGACGGTAATAGACGGTGGGCTTACAAACACGGTTACCCTCCATGGTTGGGGCATAGATTTGGTGCTGAGAAGGTTGAAGAAGTTCTTAAATGGTGTCTCAATCTTGGAGTTAAAACGATTACACTCTACGCATTCTCAACTGAAAACTTTAAAAGGGATCCGCATGAGGTTGAAGAATTGTTTAAACTTTTTGAGGAGAAGCTTAAACAACTTCTCTCCAGCCGTGAAATACACGACTATCGTGTTAGAGTTAAGTTTATAGGCTCATTGGAATTGGTGCCTGAAAAACTCAGAAGACTCATCGAGGAGATTGAAACTAAAACCATCAACTATGAAGAACATTGGCTTAACATAGCTCTGGCGTATGGAGGGAGGAGGGAAATAGTAGATGCCGTTAGGAAAATAGCAAAACTTGTAAAAGACGGCTCTATTAAGCCTGAAGATATAAATGAAAAGCTTCTACAAAAATTCCTGTATACAGCCCATCTACCGAATCCAGAGCCAGATCTAATAATAAGGACAAGCGGTGAAGAAAGATTAAGTGGCTTCCTACTATGGCAAAGCGCATACAGTGAACTGTGCTTTCTAGAAGTATACTGGCCTGAGTTCCGTGAAATAGACTTGCTTAGGGCAATTAGAGTCTACCAGAGGAGGCAGAGAAGGTTTGGAAGATAGAGAATAAATTAGATTTCATAATAGCCACATAATTTAAACTTAAGAAGTAGAACCTTCAAATTGAAATGGGGTGTAAATTTTGGCGGAACTTAACGAAGAACTTTTAAAGCTTATAAACACGATAAACGACGAAAAGCTAAGAATGCTCGTGTTGGATCTCTTTAGAAATCCAAGGTTTAAGCTTGCAGAAGGAGAATTTGAAACCACCGTCTTCGAGGAGGGTTTGGGCTCTGTGGGTTTCCATCATTCCTATAAAGGTGGATTACTGGAGCATACGATCTCATGTAGTAAAATAGGCTTAGCGATCTGTCAAATAGTTGAAGAAGTATATGGCTCTAAAGTGAACAGCGACTGGGTTTTAGCGGCAACCCTTATCCACGATGTATATAAGACCGCTGTTTACGATGAAAAATCGCCGACAGGCTTAAGTCAACTGGGTGAGAAAATAGACCATCATACACTCGTAATTTCAGAACTTATAAGACGCGATTTTCCGCTGGAAGTCATCCATGCTGTTTTAGCAATCCATGGACAATACGGTCCTATGACCCCAAAGACCATCGAAGCATTAATAGCTCATCTAGCAGATCAAGTCGATTCAACGCTGTGCGATAGAGTTTTAAAAGCCGCTAAGAACCTGGTTAAAGCCACGATAGGAGAGGAGCCTAAAACGCTAACGGTTAAAGAGTCGCTTTCGATAATACTTATCAAGCAGAAGGGCGGATGGGATGCACTTAGAGAATTCCTTCAAAAATATGAGGAAGCATCACAATCAACAACGGATGAACCTTCATAAGGACTACACTAAAAAAAATCGGTATCGGAGTCGAAGAGGAAACCCCCTACGGGGAAACGCATGATGACACTCCCATTAAAGTTTATATACAGATTTTAACAACCTATTAATCTGGTTGCCGGCCATAGGGTGTGGGTCCGACCCGTTCCCATTCCGAACACGGAAGTCAAACCACACCACGTCTCTCTCCTCTCTAGTGGGAGACCCTAGGAGAGGGGGGGATGCTGGCAACCATTTTAGTGAACATTTATATTTCAATGAGTTTATTGATAGTTTAGGAACCGCTCATGAATTTAGATGCAGTATTACAGCAAATCTTATCTTCTGAGTGGGATAGCATAGGGCTTATTTTTCAAGCCATATTTATAGCGCTATTCCTATTCAGCATATTTTATGGACAGCGGTTCCAAATCTGGATGATGCTTAAGAATGTTGAAGTCGGTCTTAATAAGATTAAGAGGATGAGGGATAACGCTAGACAAGTAATATTAGACTCATTAAAACGTTTTAATAACGATCCTAGTTTAGACAGTACGATTGATAGACTGCTCGAATACTTTTGGATTCCTCCCACTTCCATAGATCCATTCGGCATCGTTGGCAAAATCGACCATATTCTCAACGTGAGAGAGAGAAGATTCAGATGGGAACTTAAAAGCATAGTGCCAAATATTGACGAGAGCAGACTTAGAAATCTTGAAAATCTTATCGAAATAGGTATTTCCCTAGATCAGATATACCGAGTGATGAGACATTACTACCTCTTGGGTAAGAAAACCATGAGCCTCTTCTTGATATACCAAGCGGAAGCCCTCATGCCAACGATTCTTCAGGAGGCTGAAGCATTAACGGATGCTATCAAATCTTTCACAACAGGTCAACCCATAGGAGATGGTGTTGGAAGCCTTGTGGCTGCACGGTTCATATATGGCGCTGAGAAAAAAATCGTATCAGAAGATACTGTTATGGCAGAAGTTGAATTTGAAGGAAGAAAACTCATAGTCATTAAAGCACTCGGGCCTGGAGGGAATGTTGGTAAGCCTGGTGAAGCCGTTGAAAAAATCTTAGAGAGTAGAAGAGTTGACGTCGTAATAATGGTGGATGCTGCTTTAAAACTTGAAGGCGAAGAAGTCGGTGAAGTTGCAGAAGGAGTTGGTGCGGCTATTGGAGGCATAGGTGTTGATAAGTTTAAGATAGAGGAGGAGGCTAAAAAATTCAACGTGCCGCTCTACGCAGTAGTCGTTAAAGAGTCTATGTCCGATGCTTTATCTACGATGAAATGGGAAATATATGTTGGCGCTGAGAAGGCGATCAATAGAATTAAACGGCTTATAAGGGAGAAGACAAACGTTGGAGATACTGTGGTATTGGTAGGCGTAGGCAATACGATAGGTATAGGACAATAATGGTAGAGGGGTTGCTATGCCCGTGAAAAACAGCATAGGTTTTTTCATCGCCTTTCTCCTAATGATCGCTCTAATCATGTTCAGCATATTCTTCTTCTTTTTAGCGGTTGATGCCTATTCTCAAGGGTTTAAAGGAACAGCCTTGTACTATTCTATGGCTGGATTGATGGGTTTGATACTATCTACATACACTTTAACAAAGATGATTCTAAGAAAACCTTCAATTTCCACGATTTTAGATTACGAAGTTCGAACACTTCTACAATGTTTAAAGTGTGGGTTTTCAAATACTAGAAGTTTTATCAATGGAGATTACGTGTTGGGTTTTGGTGACGAATGCCCTCGCTGCTCGTCGCGTATGGTTATACTTGCAATTTATAAAACTACTTCCAAGAAGAAAGAACGTTAAAGTGGGAATCCCGTAAGCCCTATTACACCGTCTTCTACGACTAATATCGTTTCCTCAGCTTGAGCTACAGATCCCCTGCTAACTTCTACGAGGGGTCTATAACTTTTTATGAGGTTAGAGTTTTTCAATTTAAACCACGCGTTTTGGACGTCGCATTTAAGATTCATATTATGTATCCATCTTTCAGCGAAAGGTAATCCCTTAAACCTACTCCACAATATTTTCAAGAGGGCGTTTGCCTCCGTATCTCTAATCTTCTTATAAGATAGACATCTGTAGATCGTTGGTTTAGCGGTCTCGATAACCGTGCCATTAGCCCAATGTTCTGTTATAAACGGCTCAACCGCGTAAACTCCATAGAGTTTAAACTTACCTCCCTGCAATGGAATATTTGGTATTGAAATACCAGCATGTAGATTATACCGGGCAATTTCATGACCAGATAGATTTCTTATCGGTTTTAAGTTGTATGCGCTAGCTACCTTGAAAATCGTTTCACCAACATCGTATACGCTGACCGAGGCCCTTATGCTTTTTAAAGCTTTTCTCAATGCCTCTTCAGCCGCCTCCTTAAGAAGCATGTACTTCTCATCTAAAGCTACAGTAATAGCGGTATCGACTATGAAACCATCTATATGTACGCCCAGATCTATCTTAACTATAGACCGCTCTGGGATCCTCAATGAATCCATATACTCAGCAGTATAGTGAGCAGCAACTTCATTTATACAAATATTACATGGAAAAGCAGGTTCTCCACCTTGACTCCTTATAAAACTCTCGATTTTCTCACATAAACCTAAAACACCAACCCCACTTTCAACGAGAGATGTAGCAAAAGCTCTTGCTTTCCGTGCGATTTCCCCAGCTTTAAAGTATGATTCGAAAACATCCATTCAGACACCCATGGGCCCGCCGGGACTCGAACCCGGGACTTCCCGCTCTCTACGTATTTCTCCGCAGGCGGGTGTCCTATCCATGCTAGACGACGGGCCCTATAAGTATTGTCTCTAACATCTGCGTAAAAACTCTTTCTCCCGAAGACTTCCTCTATTCGGTTTAAAATATGTTGAAGCGTTGAGCTTTCTAAGAAGACTTAGAAAAACATAAATTTTAAACCCATAATCAAACATAGTATTGGATTTTCGTATGGCGATTTAAGTTCTGGAGCATTTTTATCAACCATAAAATGTTAACCTAAACTTTAAGTAGAACCAAGAGTTTCAATCTAATCAGGTGTGAGGTTTAATGTCGTTTTATAGGTACATAGATTATCTGCTTAAAGAGAGGAAAAACCTCGAGGAGAAACTTAAGACTTTAGATAAAGCAGAGGTTATAAAATTCGGTAGACAGCTTATAGCGACCTACCAGCAGAGCCTTCAAGGCTTTGATGAATGGTTTACGAATTACGGGATCATGGAGAAGATGGAGCCTGAATTAGTACGAGAAATTGTTACAAACCTTATGAACATAGGTTTTGAACTTCTTAGATACGATAGAGATATAACCATGATGTGGCTTGAAAGAGAGCAGAAAGAGCTGAAGAGGAAGAGGGAAGAGGAAGAGAAAAAGAAGCAAACTTCGATAATATAGTTATTTAAA
>CALKCG010000176.1 GCA_938082915.1 uncultured archaeon
GTAGCCTGTGCAACGTCAACTATAGTAGAAGCCTCAATACTTAAGGTCGATGATAACCTAACAATACCGTTTACTGTGTGCACGTCTATCTATTTGTCTGAGTACGTAGGCTTTAACTCGACGTTGAAGAGCTTAATAGAAGAGCTGGACTCCTCCATATATCTAACCATCAGAGAGTGTTGGTTAAGCAATTCAATAAACACCCTCACGCCTCTATTTACGGTTCTAGACATGATACTTCCTCTAACGTATTTTGCGCTCGCTCTCCTTACATTATTCAGACGTAGAAAAACAATAGACGTTATAACGCTTATAATGCTCACATTAACCACTTTCATCTTAACTAGAACCTTTAAAGAACTGTTTAGAAGACACAGACCCCCAGCTTCTGTTAAACAAGATTATGGCTTCCCAAGTAATCACGCAACATTGGCCGGGGTTTTCACAGGCTTCTTCTATAATTCCCCTAAATGGTCATCTATTTTTATTTACATGCTATCAGTGTTGACGTTTTTAGAAGTTTTAGCTCTTGGAAATCACTGGTTTTCAGACGTAGTAGTGGGTTTCCTCATAGGTCTATTTATCACATTACCTTTTAACAGTTCTCCGTTGTAAGATTCGTAGAGAGCTTCTTGGAGCAGTGGAAACCCCTTTCAGGATCTGCGTTCTGATTTCGCCTTTAAATGGCAAAATCAAAACCATCTGCACCCAATATGGATAAACTGAGAATTTTGTAAAAATCATCCATTTAAAAACTGCCATCCCACTCTAGTTTACGGCAGGACATCTGAAATCTTAATATGTTACATTTTCTCCTTTATCTTTAAGATAAATTGAGGTGTTTAAAATTATGGAGCAAACTCAACCTGGAACGACTAAGTATGCTATTTACGCTAAGTTTGAAGTAGATGGGATCGTTGAAAAACCAGACGTAATAGGCGCTATATTTGGTCAAACTGAGGGACTTTTCGGACCGGAACTTGAACTTAGAGAGCTTCAGAAAACTGGTAGGATAGGTAGAATAGAAATTCAGCTATCGACTAAGCAGGATAAGACGCAGGGTAGAATAATAATTCCAACAAGCTTAGACAGAGCTTCAGTTGCACTTATAGCTGCCGCACTTGAAACCATTGAAAGGATTGGTCCTTGCAATGCTAAAGTGGTTTTAGAGAAGATTGAGGATTTAAGAGAGATTAAAAGAAAACGTATAATCGAAAGATCCCGTGAAATCTTAAAGAAGTGGGATATGGAGTTAACATCCGACACGGAAAAATTGCTTAAGAAACTTATCGAGGAATCTAAGGAGTATGAACTCATCAAATATGGCTCTGAAGAACTACCTGCTGGACCAGATGTGAAATCTTCAGATTCTCTAATCATAGTCGAGGGTCGGGCGGATGTTCTAGCTCTACTCAGAGCTGGGATAAAAAACGTTATAGCTATTGAAGGCGTTAAAATACCTGAGAGTGTTATAAAACTTGCAAAGACTAAGAAGGAGGTTATAGCTTTTCTAGATGGGGATAGAGGTGGAGATTTAATACTTAAAGAGCTTATGCAAACGGTTCCAATAACTTATGTTGTAAGAGCACCGTCTAATATGGAAGTCGAAGATTTAACACCAAAAGAGATTTTAGAATTGCTCGATAAAGCCAGGAAACCCCCCGCGGAGTCTGCTGAGCTCAATGTTCACATGGATCGCATTAAAAAGGTAATTGAAGAGCTTCGAAATAGTTTGGAAGCCGTGATCTTTAACAGTAATATGGAAGTCATTGCTCGCGTACCTGTGAGCAATCTTGCTGAAGAACTTAAAAATATGGATGGGGTTAAAGCGGTGGTATTCGACGGTATAGTTACCCAGAGAATTGTAGATATTGCTTCAGAGAAAAATGTAAACTTGCTAGTAGGCTGTAGAATCTCAGACATCGCTAAGAAACCTAAGGATCTTAAAATCATGAGTTTTGAAGACGTTGAAAAGTAACGTTGAATTTATGAAGAGGTTTTCATATGCTTATAGTGTTTAACATTGTAATCCTCTAGTGGAAAAATGGGTAGAGCTACAGTATTTTCTAAGTCTAGATTGGGATTAGACCTTGCAAATCTTATAGCCGAACCTAAGCTGATAGCCGAGTTAAATCCGAGAGAAGTGGATATTTCATATAAAGTTCCAAGCGGTAGTTTATGCGTCCTATGCAAAGGGGCTAGAATGCTTTGCAGTAAATCTAGATGTCCGATAATGGTTAGGCTTTCCCACTATGTGAAGGCTCTAGTTAAAGTTAAAGGGTTAAATCTAGATGGGTCAAGCCCACCGAGTGTATTCGTGGGTAGATTCGGCTACCCCTATGTATTTGTAGGCCCTTTAACCCCTCCTATTCATGGAGATACTTCCATGATGGATACCCCGGAGCTTTGGTTCGGTAAGTCGATAGATGAAATCGCTGAAATCAGGTTTAGTCTTATCAGAGGCAATTTTAGGGTTAGAGTCGATCAGCCAATTGGTTCAAATAAGCTTCTGGATGAAGTTAGAGATTTAGCTCTTTCAAACCTTCCAGTCGAAGTTGAAATGTCTTTTAGAAAGAAACCGGGAGGTGTTTTTCTAGTTGATGATGAGGTTCAGCCTTTCGGAGCTTCAGCTCCGATTGAATCGCTTAGGATCGGTTCTCTCAAATTGGATTATAGGCTTGAGAGGGTCTACAGCGACTACGATTTAAAAGCTTCAGATGCTGTCTTAGAACTTTATAGAAATAATATACCTGTTTCTAAAATTCAGAGAGCTTTCAGCGTAGGAGCATTTGGAGAATACAGACGGAGAAGACTCGTACCAACGAGGTGGAGTATAACAGCTGTTGATAGTATTATATCAAATACTTTGATGGAGAACGTAAGAGAAAACCCAGTTATAAATGAGTATAGAGTATATGAATCAGACTACTTGGATAATAGATTTGAAATACTTATGATTCCAGATGCTTGGAGTTATGAAAGTATAGAAGCCTGGTATCCAGGAACTGTTTGGAACCCTCAGGGAGATGGAGTAGTCATGTATGGAGATTATGAAGGCTTCAGTGGAAGAACTACTTATGCTGACATGGGTGGATGCTACTATGCGGCTAGGCTTGCAGTCACAGAGAAGCTTGCAATTGAACGACGTCAAGCTTCAGTATTGATACTTAGGGAAGCTCACCCTGGTTACATAATGCCCGTCGGCGTCTGGCAAGTTAGAGAAAACGTTAGAAACGCCCTCAGAAAGCCTCCTTTAAAGTTTAACAGACTTGAAGATGCTCTCGAATACATATTCTATAAACTCAGTATACCCAAGGAAGTTTGGATACGT
>CALKCG010000177.1 GCA_938082915.1 uncultured archaeon
GCGTAATGTTTAAAGAATTGATATTAAATCATCTACGGGTTGATAGAGGCTATGCCAAACTGGGATTACTCGGTGAAAAATCTAGACCCTGAAAGAACAGTCATAGCCTCGGGTAGAGATTTAAGAATCTCCCATAAAGCAGCCGTAGAGGTCTGTAGGGCTATAAGAGGGTTATCTCTCGACGATGCGAAACGTCTTCTAGAAGATGTAATAAACCTTAAAAGGAGTATTTCCTATAGGCGTCATAAGAAGAAGGTCTCACATAAAAGAGACCTGCCAAAGTGGTATGCGGGTAGATATCCCGTTAAGACATGTAGAGCTATTCTTAAGGTTTTGGAGAATGCTGAAGCCAACGCTGAGTACAAAGGATTAAGCGTAGAGAATCTAAAAGTCATACATGCAGCCGCTCAAAAAAGCACAGTACTAAAACGCTATACTCCTAGAGCCTTCGCCCGCGCGACTCCGAACTTCAGAGTTTTAACCCACGTTGAAATAGCTTTAGCAGAATTTTAATATTTTCCACTGAATCTTGATTTCTACTTCCGTTTTTGGGAACGGTATGACTTCGTTGAAGAGTTTAAAAACTGCTACTGAGGCTATTTTTCGTAAACCTTATTAATAAGCCATCTGATCTTAGATTAGCCAGCGTTAATAACGATTAAGATCGTTTGGTGCCGCGGATGTCTGCAATTAGGAAACACTTCGTAAAACAGTATATGGATAGGTTTAAGTTAGATGAATTTCTAATCGAACGGTTGAGGGATGCCGGGTATAGCGGTGCTGAAATATCTAAAACGCCGCTAGGCACTAGAATCACCATCTTCGCTTTAAGACCCGGTCTTGTCATAGGTAGAGGGGGAGAGATAATTAAAGCCTTAAGCAAAGAGCTTCAAGATGAATTCAATATTTACAATCCTCAGATAGCTGTAGCCGATATACCTGTTCCTGAGCTTAACCCGTACATAATGGCTAGTAGAATAGCGTTGGCCATGCAGAAGGGTATACATTTCCGCAGAGCATCCTTCTGGGCTTTAGAACGTATTATGGGAGCTGGGGCATTGGGTGCTGAAGTTAAGATAAGTGGTAAGCTTACATCTGAAAGGGCTAGGTATGAAAAGTATAAGGTGGGATATCTCCCTAAATCCGGAGACCCAGCTATGAAGTACGTGAAGTCAGCTGTATACTCTCTGCTACTTAAACCTGGAATATTCGGAATAAAAGTTACAATCTTACCGTCTGGAGTAGAGTTTCCGGATAAAATTTCTATTAAAGAATCTGCTCAAAGAGTTGAGTTTGAGACGGGGGAAGAGGCTGAGGAAGAAGGTGGTAGCTGATGCCGATTCTCAGAATGAGTGAGATAAGGTCTATGAGTCCTGAAGATAGAGCCCGCCGTCTTATTGAGCTTAAGATGGAACTGATGAAGCTTAATGCCATCATTAAGGCTGGTGGAACAGTTGAAAACTATTCTAGAGTGAGGGAGATAAAACGTACTATCGCCCGCATTCTCACGGTTCAAAGAGAAGAGGAACTTAAGCTTCGTAAGACGGTGTCTAAATGAGCTTGATCACCCCCTTCAACATACTGAAGCATGAGCTTATAGGTCTTAGTATTCGTGTTATAGAATCAACGTGTAAACCTTACGAAGGTATAGAAGGCGAAGTCATAGATGAAACTAGAAGCATGATATATATTAAATCTGGGAAATATGTCAAAGCCGTTCCAAAAACTTCCTGCAAATTCGTATTCACGCTTAAAGACGGTGTTAAAGTTGAAGTGGAAGGTGTAAAGCTCCTAGGGAGACCTGAAGATAGGCTTAAGAGGTGATATCGATGCCGTCTGAAGTTAGCTGTGGAGATAAAAATTGCTTCCTCCATGGAACCCTATCTCTAAGGGGTCAAGTTTTTGAAGGGGTTGTCGCAAGTGCTAAAGCTAAGAACACTGTTATCGTAGTTAGAGAATACTATCATTATGTTCCCAAGTATCGTAGGTATGAGCGTAGGCAAAGCCGAATACCCGCACATTGCCCACCCTGTCTGGAAATTAAGGAGGGCGATAAAGTTCGCATTGTTGAGTGTAGACCTATAAGTAAGACTGTACACTTCGTAGTTGTTGGAAAATTGAAGGGTGAGTGAAGATGTCTAGTAGAAAGCCTCCAAAAGGTGGACCTAAAACTAGAGCCGTATCAGCCGTAGCGGTTATAGAGTATAGACCTCATATACCGCGTTGTCTACCTGTAGGTGCACACTTAGAGTGTGCTGACAATACTGGAGCTAAACTCTTAAAGCTAATTGGAGTCATAGGGTATAAGGGTAGACTTAAACGGTTTCCGTCGGCAGCCGTAGGCGACATGGTTGTTGTAAGCGTTAGGAGAGGTACAGCTGAATTGAGAGGACAAGTTATGCATGCTGTCATAGTCCGCCAGAAGAAGCCATACAGAAGAGCTGATGGAACTTGGGTGTGCTTTGAGGATAATGCGGCGGTTCTCCTAACTCCCGAGGGAGATTTGCGGGGTACTGAAATAAGAGGTTCTGTTGCAATGGAAGCTGCTGAGAGATGGCCTAGAATCGCAGCATTAGCAGGTATGATCGTGTAGGAGGTTTACAATGTCTAAACAACCTAGAAAACAGAGACGTGCACTTTTCAACGCTCCCAAGCATGCTATAGCTAAAAT
>CALKCG010000178.1 GCA_938082915.1 uncultured archaeon
TCTACTCTCCATCTTGACTAGCAGATCCACTAGGTGTAACTGTTATCTAAATTTTGCAACACCGTTTTTATAATGGTTTCCCCCGCAGTGAAGAAGAATCAACGTAAGGTTCAAACGAATAACCACGGTAAATATTACGATTGGACTTATGAAAACTAGATTTATATTCGTTGAAGCTTCTCAGGAAATGGGGAAACAACACTACTATTTAAAACGGGTGAACCATTGGTAACGGATATAAAAGTATAAGCGGTTTCTAGGATGCTTAGAGAAACATTTATAAGTTGTTTCTAGAAATGAAGTCTATAACGACGTTATGGGCGGATAGGCAATGACACTTTCCCAAACTCAGAGGAAAATCCTCCAGTTGAAAGAGAGGGAGAAGGCTCTGATTTTAGCCCACAATTACCAACGCCCGGAGATTCAGGAGATAGCGGACTTCGTCGGAGACTCTCTACAGCTATGTCTTACAGCGACTAAGGTTGAAGACTTTAAGTACATAGTCTTCTGCGGTGTTGATTTTATGGCTGAAACCGCGTCCATACTGAACCCGGATAAACTAGTTATAATTCCAGATGTTGAAGCTAAATGCCCTATGGCTGCACAATTACCTGCAAACATAGTGGTTGAAGCGAAGAAGAAGTATTCAGACGCCGAAGTCATGCTGTACGTTAACACTTTAGCTGAAGCCAAAGCCGAGGCAGACGTAATATGTACGTCTTCGAACGCACCAAAAATAGCAAGCAAACTCAACTCTACTAGGATTTTATTCGGACCGGACCGTAATCTGGCCTTGTATACGGCTAAACACTGCCCAGGTAAAGAGATAATTCCAATACCTGAAAACGGCTACTGTATCGTACATAAGATGTTCAGAGTCGAGGATATACTCGCTCTTAAGAAGAAGCATCCAAATGCTGAAGTACTGGTACATCCAGAGTGTGATCCAGAAGTCCAAGACGTAGCAGACTTCATCGGAAGCACGGAGCAAATGTGTAAGAGATGCCTTGAATCTGCTTCAAAAGAGTTTATAATTGCGACTGAAATCGGCCTAGTAGACCGCTTGAGGAGGGAACTTCCAGGTAAGGAATATGTTCCTGCTCTTGAAAAAGCCGTATGCGACAGTATGAAGCTTCATACGCTTGAGAAAGTCTACCATGCTCTTGAGAAGAAGAAGCCAGTAGTTAAAGTCCCAGACCGTATCGCTGAAAAATCCAGGTCTGCAATAGAGAGAATGCTTAAACTTTCAAAGTGAGAGCTATTCCCCATAAGATATTGCTTAGGAAAGCATCCCTCACAGCCATTTAACGCCTTTCTCAGTATACTCTTTCTTCCAGATAGGTACTTCACGCTTTATCCTATCGACCAGTTCGATTAAAGCATTATACGCTTCATCTCGATGCTTAGATGCGACTAAGACGTACATTATATCTTCTCCAACCGAGACGTCTCCAATCCTATGCTCAGCCGCAGCATCTATCAGCCCATACTTCTCCTTAACATCCTCAATCACATCCTTTAAAACCCTAGATGCTAAAGCCTCGTGCGCCTCATAGCTAAGCTTCAACACCTTCCCACCATCACTAACCCCTCGGACAACCCCTACGAATACAGCTATAGCTCCAACTTCATCCGAAGAATGTTTTAAATGCTCTATTAAAGTTGGAAGCGGATCTAACTCCCGGTCTACTTTAACCTTCAATTCAACCACCCGAAGGCGTAGGCATGAGATCAACCACGTCGTTCTCACGCAATTCAACTTCCCGGGTCTTCGACAGGTGAATGATAGTGTTATTGACGGAGACGATTAAACCGTTCCTCAACACTCCACCCTCTGAAAACAGCCTATTTACTCTATCGCCTAACAATACTCTAAGACTATTCATGAGAGAATTGAACGAGCCATCATTCAAATGGACTGAAACTTCTCCAGCACCGATTTCATCTCTCAAACTCGCGTAAAACCTCACTTTAACTTTAATCATTAGCCTTCAATAAGGCTAGTAGCAACTTAAATATATAGTCTTTCTAAGCCCGGTTTAAAAATAAGCTTAAATCGACGACTGATCAAATTAACAGCGGTCAAAATGAGCGACCTCCAAGAGGATTTAGGAAAACTCTGTAAAATTGCCATAGAGCTTGGAGCCAGAGAGGCTAAAGCCATTAAAGCGGAAGACGTAGTAGTTGCAGACTGGGTTCGACTTAAGTGTCAGTACGGCTGCGACGGATACGGTAAAAGCCTCACGTGTCCACCATACTCTCCAACACCAGATCAAACGAGGAGAATACTTTCATGCTATAAGTACGCGATTCTAGTACATTTCCCACAAGATTCAGACATTCACAGAGCCATGGCTAAGCTTGAGAGAGAAGCCTTCCTATTAGGATACTACGCAGCCTTCGCCATGGTTGCAGGACCATGTACACTATGCGACGAATGTAGCTTAGATTACTGCCGTCATCCAGAGCTTGCTAGACCGTCTATGGAGGCTTGTGGAATAGACGTCTACTCAACCGTCAGAAGAGCTGGCTTCAATATACATGTACTTCGTAGTCGTGATGAAAAGCCAACTTACTACGCTCTTCTACTAGTTATATGATGCCGATCCACCATTTTTATCAATAGTTGAAAAAGCGACATCAACTTCTAGATACCTACTGCAAGGCAGACGGTTTCAAGGTTGAATTTTATGGCAATTTTACGGCGGATCTTTAAACCATTAGCCTTATAGACGTAGACAGGCTAATGTAGATTGAGTGGATGTACCGTTGCGGGAGGCTGGAAACGTGAAACCAATCTATTTAGACCCAAGCCAACCGGTCGATAAGAGGATTGAAGACCTCCTCAGTAGAATGACGCTCGAGGAGAAGATTGGACAATTATGCCAGTACAGCGGTTTTACAAGCGAATACGAGAAGATGATTATGGAGGGACGTATCGGATCTCTTTTAAACGTTTTCGGAGCCGAGGAAACAAATAGAATTCAAAAGATAGCAGTTGAGAAAACGAGGCTCGGCATACCTTTAATACTCGGCTTAGACGTTCTACACGGATATAAGACCATATTTCCAATACCTTTAGGATTGGCAAGCACATGGGACCCAGACATCGTTAGGAAGACCGCTTCAATAGCGGCTGCTGAGGCTGCCGCTGAAGGAATACGTTGGACCTTCGCACCTATGGTTGATATTGCGAGAGACCCAAGATGGGGTAGAATAGCTGAAGGAGCCGGTGAAGACCCGTACTTGGGCTCGGTTATGGCTAAGGCTTACGTAGAAGGCTTCCAAGGGAGAGAGCTCTCAGATTTAAGTGCTATGGTTGCGTGTCCAAAGCACTACGTAGCCTATGGTGGTGCCGAGGGAGGGAGAGACTATAATACTGTAGACATATCTGAGCGGACGCTTAGAGAAGTATACCTACCTCCTTTCAAAGCGGCTGTTGAAGCTGGCGCTGGAACGATAATGAGTGCATTCAACGATTTAAACGGTATACCTGCTTCAGCCAACCCGTTTACACTTAAAACGATTCTCCGCGATGAATGGGGGTTTGAAGGATTTGTCGTAAGCGATTGGAATGCTATCGGCGAGCTTATCAACCATGGAATAGCCGGAGACATCTTCGAAGCTGCGGAGAAGGCGTTAAAAGCTGGTGTAGATATGGATATGCAGGGTGACGTTTACCGTAGGACGCTCATCCAATTAGTTAAAGACGGTAGGATGTCTGAAGAAAGGATAAACGAAGCTGTTAGACGTATACTTAAAATCAAGTTTAAACTCGGCTTATTTGAACGCCCATACGTTGACCCGGAGCGCGCGAAGAGAATTGTAAAATGCAAAGAGCATATTGAAGCGGCTCTTGAAGCAGCTAGAAAGTCTATCGTTCTACTGAAAAACGATGGAAGTCTTCTACCGTTGAGAAGAGACATAGAATCTATCGCTGTTATAGGTCCTTTAGCCGACGATAGAGAAGCCCCCCTCGGTCCATGGTCTTGCCTAGGCGACCCGAGGGATGTAGTTACAGTCCTAGAGGGAATCAAAAGCAGGGCTTCAGCTGAAACAAGAGTCCTGTATGCTAAGGGTTGCGACGTAGATGGAGAATCTATTGAAGGCTTCAAAGAAGCCGTTGAAGTAGCTAGAAGGTGTAAAGTGGCGATCTTAGTAGTCGGTGAAAGTAGAGATATGAGTGGTGAAGCAGCATGTAGAGCATTTCTAGGTCTTCCCGGCGTCCAGGAAGAACTCGTTAAAACCGTGTACGAAGCCAGAGTCCCAATAGTAGAAGTCTTGATGAACGGTAGACCTTTATCAATATCCTGGTCTGCGGAACACATACCTGCAATCGTAGAGGCTTGGTTCCCAGGCATTCAAGCAGGCTATGCAATAGCAGATGTACTGTTTGGAAACTACAACCCAGGGGGTAAGCTTCCAGCGACTTTTCCACATACTGTTGGACAGGTGCCCATATACTATAACCATAAGAATACGGGGAGACCACCATCCCCGGATAGATGGACGTCTAAATACCTAGACATACCGTATACGCCGCTATTCCCCTTTGGACACGGTTTAAGCTACACGAGGTTTGAATACAGCGATTTAGAAATATCACCTAGAGAAGTGGAACCCAAAGACGTGGTTAAAATCAAGCTTAAAGTGAAGAATATCGGCGATCGTGAAGGCGATGAAGTCGTACAACTGTATGTAAACGACGTTGTTGCAAGCGTGACTAGACCCGTTAAAGAACTTAAAGGGTTTAAACGTATCACGTTAAAACCAGGTGAAGAGAAGACTGTAGAGTTTGTATTAACGTTGGAAATGCTGTCGTTCTTAAACCATGAAATGCGACGTGTCGTAGAGCCGGGCTTGTTTAAAGTGATGGTTGGCTCTTCTTCAGAAGACATACGGCTGACTGGAACATTTACTGTTAAAAACCTAGTAGAATTCCCTTGGAAGTGAAGTAAAGCAAAAGCATATGCGGCTGGCGGGATTTGAACCCGCGATCTGAGGCTTGGAGGGCCTCAATCCTAACCAGACTAGACCACAGCCGCTCAGACTCTATTAAATTCAGAATAGTAGGAGGGGTTTATTAATTTTTAATCTCCAAATTCAAATACAAACGTCTCCTCAATTTTTACAGTCCGCTGATCAAAGCTTTATACGCACAAGTGGAAAGTTGTCTATCTGACGCACAATTTCAAAGCCATGTTTTAGGTAGAAAGTTAATGGATCAGACGGGTTGTTTTCTTGTTTTCAGAACCCATCCGTGCAAAGGTTTCCACAGCTTTAAAGCCTCTTCCGCTAAGCTCTTTTAAAAGCTTTTCAAGCATCACTGTTCCATATCCTCTCCTCCGCTGATCTTTATCCACTATGTAAAGGCAGGCGATGAACGCCGCGTCTTCACCTAGAGGACCTGAAAAATAGTCTTCTACACGTGGAAAATATTTCGCAAGTGCATACTGCATAAAACCTATCGTAGTACCGTTGAGAGAAGCAATTTCAATACAGTTTCCGAAAGTCTTCTCCACGATGCTAAGCCATTTCAGCTCCTCCTTCTCCACATCCTTCTTAGATGCTGCATTTTGTAGCTCGCCCTTCGTCTGCCAATATAGGCAAAACCTGCATGGCTCAGGAACCTTTGAAAAGTTATGGATACTGACTTTTTCAAAATTTAACAATTTCCCAGTCCACCCATGATCTATGGATTCCCACAGTTTCTTACTAGAAGCATTATGTATATTAAAATATATGCGTATAGTAGTGCCATTAAACCCCTAAATTATTCTTCCATAGCTTTTTGCTGGGTTGTCCGCTTAATCATCCGACTGGCATATATGCAGATGGTGGGGTGTATTTATGCTTTGAGAATTAATTTTTAAGACTTATTCGCAACCGCTCTTCTGATGGATTCTACGGCGTTTTTCAGGTGTTTTTCAACTTCTGCTTCTCTATTTTCCAAACGTTCAACTTCGCTTTTCAAGATATTCAACATATTCCCCCTACGCTTAAGTGCTTCTTCAACTGTGTCTGGACTAGGACCTCCTATAACCTTCCTAGCCTTTACGAATTTCTCAGGGTCTAAAGCATTCTTAACATCTTCATCTGTTAAGTCTAATTGTTTACCGTAGACTTTCATTGAAACCTCGTTTAGAAGTCTACTGTCCACTTCGTCCGGTTTAAGTCCTCTTTTCAAGGCTTCAAGTACAAATGCTCCAACTATCATATGCGCCGTTCTAAAAGCTAGCCCCAACCTCCTTACGAGGAGGTCTGCAAGCTCCGTAGCCGTTGAGAAGCCTTCGGAAGCGGATTTCCACATCATCTCCCTATTGAATACAGTTTTCTCTAAGGCTCCAGACAATATTTTAAGCATGCATTTAACGGTTTCAATAGAGTCCCACAGTCTCGGAGTAACTTCCTGCATATCCCTATTGTAGGTTAAGGGAAGGGCTTTAAGCATGGTTAAAGCCCCTATGAGATTCCCGTAGATTCTACCAGCTTTAGCCCTAGTTATCTCCATCGTATCCGGGTTTTTCTTCTGAGGCATTATACTACTAGTAGATGAATACTCGTCTGGAAGCTCTACGAATTTAAACTCTGAACTACTCCATAGAACAAGCTCCTCAGCTATACGGCTTAAATCAGTCGCCAATATCGCTATGTCGGATAGTGTTTCAAGTATGAAGTCCCTACTCGCAACGGCATCCATAGAGTTTTCAATAAGCCCATCAAAGCCTAAGAGTTCAGCTGTTCTAAAACGGTTTATTGGAAAACCTGTCGTAGCCAGCGCGCATGCGCCAAGCGGTGATCTGTTAACCCTCTTATAGGCGTCTAGTAGCCTCTCAAAGTTTCTAACCAGTGCGTCGAAGTACGCTGTGAGGTGGTGGGCTAGGGTGACTGGTTGAGCATGTTGTGTATGCGTATAGCCAGGCATTATCGTATTCAATTCCCCTAGGCTTTTAATGTGAAGAATCTTTAGAAGGTTTAGAAGCTCTTTAAGAATTTCTACGATCTGTCTTCTGACCGTCAATCTTAAACAGGTTGCAACCTCGTCGTTTCTAGACCTGGCTGTATGCATCCTACCTCCAACCTCTTCACCAAGCCTCTCTATAACTCTAGATTCTATCGCTACGTGAATGTCTTCAAACCGTCCTTTTATGAATTCTTCGTAGCTTAGACGTTCGAGCTCTTCAAGCGTTTCAAGAATTGCTAAGCCATCCTCTGGCTTAACCACACCCTGCTCGGTGAGCATTATCACGTGGGCTTTATCAACCATTATATCTGATTTGAAGAGCCACCTATCTGCCTCTAAAGAGCTTGTGTATGCATCTACTTCTGGGAGTTTAAGCTCTTTCAGCCTTCCTCTTCTCAAGATATCTTGACTCATCAGAATCTATTCAGCCCATTCTGCCGTTTATAAATAATAGCTTTAAACTGTTTAAAAACATTGGATAGTGCTGGATTAAGCCGAATACGTTTTTCCACACCATTTATACCGAAATTTTTATATTTTTCGCATACATAAAAGAGAGAGGGCTTTTTGGAGTTAAAACCTCCTGCAAGATATGATGGGGAAACCGTAGTTTCAGCGTACAGCGGCGGTCTCGATTCAACACTCGTCACAATACTTCTGAAAGAAGTATACGGTTTTAAAGAAGTCATACCAGTACTTGTAGACGTCGGTCAAGGTGAAGAAGAGATTCAAATGGCTTTTGAAAGAGCTGAGAAGCTTAACCTCAACCCGATATTCTTCGACGCTAAAGAAGAATTCGTAAAAGAATATATTTTCAGGTGTATTAAAGCTAATGGAAGCTACGAAGGATACCCGATAGGCACCTCTATGAGCAGAGTTCTCATAGCTTCAAAATGCGTAGATGTTGCGAAGAGGCACGGTGTTAAATATATGGCTCATGGATGTACAGGTAAGGGTAATGACCAGTTTAGAATGGAGATAACGGCTAAATACTTAGACCCCGAGATGACGGTAATAGCACCTGTTAGAGAGCTAAACCTCACGAGAGCGGTGGAAGAAGAATACCTTAAAAAGTACGGAATAACGCCTAAACCTAGAAAGGGAAAGCTCGGCGGCGATATAAACATGTGGAGCCATTCAATAGGAAGCGGCCAGGTTGAAGATTTAGAGTCTCAATATCCCGAAGACTATATATGGACTGTTCCACCTGAGGAAGCCCCAGACAAACCTAGAGAAATCGTTGTAGAATTTAAGAGCGGGGTGCCGGTTAAAGTGGACGACGTTAAAGATCCAGTTGAAATAATCCTATACCTTAACCGAGTTGGTGGAGAGAACGGAGTTGGACGTATAGATATACTTGAAGATGGAATGATAGGTTTAAAATCTAGAGAACTTTACGAGGCACCAGCCGCTACAATACTTCTTAAAACACATTCAGACTTAGAACACTTGACTCTGACTAAAGAGGAGCTTAGACTTAAACACGAAGTAGATAGACTTTGGGCTGACATGGTTTACCACGCTATGTGGTACCATCCTCTTAGAAAGGATTTAGACTGCTTCATAGATTCCTGTGAGAAATACGTCGAGGGCACTATTTGGGTTAAACTTTACAAGGGTAATGTAGACATCATTAAACGTGAATCGCCGTTTTCACTATTCTCACCGGAGATGAGGAGCCTTAAAAGAGCTGGCTTTGATCAGAGGGATTCGACTGGAGCCGTTAGAATAGCTTCACTCTTATACCAGCTACTTGGTAAACTCGGCAGGTAAAAATACCCCTATATTTTTAGCAAAACTTTAAGTCTCTAATCGCATAGAGACTTGCTTGAATTGGTTAAACTGTTTTTCTACGGTGGTGTCGGAGGAGTTATAGGTGGAAATCAAATCCTACTGGAAGATGGATCCACTAGGATACTCCTCGACTACGGGTTGAACTATTCACTTTGGAGAGACTACTTCGAATACGTATTCGCAGAGCCTGGAAACGTGAAAGAGCTTGAAATGGTTGGGCTCGTACCGCACGTGGAGGTTTTAAAAGGTTTAGACGCCTGTTTCATAACGCATCCACACGGCGACCACTACGGTATGATAACAACACTACCAGATGAAAACGTTCAAATCTACACTGGCGAGGTTTCACATCGTATAATAGATTCTAAGCTTAAAACACGCCGTAAGAGGAAGTTTGAGAAGGTTGAACACTTAGAGTTTAAAACTGTACATTCAGGCCATAGGGTGAACATAGAATCTATAACTGTAGAGTTTCAAGCGGTAGACCACAGCATTCCAGGGTCCTACTCTCTAATAGTCGAAACATCCTCCGGTTCAATATTATACGTGGGAGATTTCAGAACCCACGGCGTTTTCAAGCCTAAGACCGATGTTTTCAAGCTAGCTTTAAACAGACAGGTTAAAGCAGTTATCTGCGAGGGGACGAATATAGGTCAGCTCAGCTCACCCTTATCGGAGAAGGACGTTGAAAACAACATGGTCAGAATTCTATCAGAATGCGACAGCCTGGCGATAGTCGACATGTCTCCAGGAGATGTAGATAGGTTGAGAACCGTGTGTAAAGTTGCTTCTACTTTAAATAGAAGCGTTGTTGTTACTAAACGCCATAAGACTGTTCTAGAAGTCTTAGTAGGAGTTGAAGGTTTAAACGTCCCCGAAGTCGGCAGAGATGTTTTAGACTATGAAGATGTTGATGAAGAGCTACGTAGAAAGCCTTCAGAGTACGTTTTATGCACTTCATTCTACAACCTCAGAGAAGTTGTAGACCTCTCTCCTCCACCTGGAAGCGTATACGTGTTGAGTTCTTCCGAGCCGTTTGAAGAAGAGACTTTCATAGCTTTCAAAAGACTTCAAAATTGGCTCAACCTCTTAGGTGCTGAAGCCTATCATATACATTCCTCAGGCCACGCTTATCCATGGGAGCTCAGAAGAAGCTTAATGAGGCTTAAAGAATTGACCGATTTAAAGCTATTTCCTGTACATACAGAATATCCTGAAGCCTTTAAAAGCATGTTTAAAGACTTCTTCAACGTGATTATACCAGTAAGGGGAGTATGCTACACGGTTTAGAGGAGAAAGTTAGCCTATAGCGACCCCCTCGATTTAACTCCGTATACGTAGCCTATGTTTCAGTATTATGGAGGATAGTGGTATGGCGTAGTGTAATGGGGCTAATATTTTAAACCCTCATCAACATAAAACTCTGAAATATCGTTAAGAGAGGAGCTCTACTATTTTAGAAATTGTGTTTGAAAGCTTTCCAAGTACTACTATATCTGCGTTTTCAGCCACTTCCTTAGACGTAGGGTTGAAAGCTATACTTAGCCCTACGGCTTTGAAGAGGCTTATATTCGACTCATCGTCTCCAATGGCTATGCATTCCTCTTTACAGACTCCGAATCTACGTAAAACCTTATCGAGGACTTTATCCTTCTCACCGTGAGCCACTGTAACCTCCACTTCACCGGTCAACAATCCATCTTTAACTATGAGACTATTGGCTTCTGCAAAATCTAAACCGAGGTCTAGCACGGCTTTCTCAGCTAAAACAGATAAACCAGCACTTATAACACCTACTTTACAGCCCATTCTCTTAAACCAGTTGACGGTTTCATATGCGTTTTCAACATACCCTACTTCTGAAATAAGACCTTCGACCAGTTTAAACGGTATACCTCTCCATAGTGAGACGTCTAAACGCGCCCAAGTCGCGTAGTCTATTTCACCTCTGTAGAACATTTCAGCGTACGTTTTAGCTTTACTCCACGTATTCAATTTCTCATGTAGAAAACGCCATACACTATCCACGTTTGTTAAAGTCCCGTCTAAGTCGAAGACGACCAGTTTAAAACGATTCATGTCTACGAGTGATTTAATCTTTGGTGTTTAAAAGCTTACAATTATAGCTTCTCTAAGCATAAGGATCACGTCCGGCAAGATGTTTAAGTGATGAATTCTTTGACAGAATAAACTGGTTATTAACAAGGTCCTAAGCAACCGTAATATATAGAACTTTAGTCCAAACATTAATTGAGAATGGATGTTAAGGAGGAACGTACTGGTCCTGTTAAGCTTGCTCTTAGTATCCACAGCCTTACTAGCTATTTATCTAAGCCTATTAACATCCCGTGTGAGAGGGGGGCAGGCTGGAACCTCCAGTAGTAGCGGTGGAGGCGCGTTCCTCCCAGTTAACGGCACCGTAATTTGTACGGCTGAGGAAGCGACTAGATTGATCAAGGCAGAGACGCCCATACGGTTGCCTACGTATGTGCCAAGTTCTATGATTTACGTCAAGATTATAGGTTTAGAGGAGATATATGGTGATTTTGAGGGTGGTACGGTTTACGTATTTTATTCAGACGAACCTATAGCAGATACAAATAACCCTTTCGTCTTAATACACATGCATTGGAGTGCTAAATACGAAGATATAACGGGAAGTGCTCCTGACATGATAATATTCATTCAGAAACTCGATCCTGAAAGCATTTCTATGTCAACCCTGGAGTCCGTAGGGAAGTATGCTGAGGAGAACAACCTAACGTTCATAATGATAAGAGATGTACCAGCTATTGGATATGAACCTAAGGAACTCCCGATCTGGAGCCAACCCATAGGTGCGTTAACTTTTTACAAAGGAGACTTATGCTACATGATATCGAGTTATCTACCCTTAGAGGAGATGGTCAAGATCGCAGAGTCCATCATCGAGCAAGCATAGACTTGTGAAACTTGGGGCATTTACGATAACCTTAGCCCTTTTGATGCTGACGGATACAACTCTAGTTCAAGGTAAAGAGACCCTTCCAGATGGTACGCATTATTACGCAATTGGTTATTGGTACTCAGACGTAAATATTAAGAATCAAACTCTGGGTATGTCTGGTATGATCAAGGTTTATGATGACAAAATAAAGGGAGCTGGAAAATACATGGTAGAGTTTGTTCAGATACTATTCTCGGACGGTTCATGGATGCAGATAGGTTATCAGAAGAAGTCGACTGGTGAAAGAGTGTACTACTATGAATATTTCATCTATTCCACTGGGATTGGAGTGGAATCGTCCCCTTTGGAAATGTACCCGCGGGAGCTGTACCCACATTTATGGTCTATAAAGCCGGCTCATCAAACAATGGATGGAAGTGGAGGGCTGTAAAGGATGGAAACATAATCATAGATAAGATATTCCCGTCAACGTATCCTTATGGCAGAGCTGAGGCAGCCTTAGAATCTTTAGATGCAAATGAGGTGATAACCTATAATGATGGTAGAGGCCGCTTTACAGGTCTAAAATACTACGATGGTATAACTTGGAAAAACTGGAATGCCATAAAGTTTACAAACGGGAGCAGAAGGGCAAGTGCAGAATATCCGCCAGATCCACCATATCACGCTAAGGCTTTGGATACTAACGCGTTTATGACACGTGGAGATTATG
>CALKCG010000179.1 GCA_938082915.1 uncultured archaeon
AGGCATTACGTGTGCTACTGGGTGTAATGCGAATGTAACCATATCTTGGAATCCATAGTATGACATGACTAGTCCTATTATGTATATCGAGACTAAAGCTGGAACGCTAATCTTTCGAATTCTTTTTAAAGGATACATTAAAAGTAGTAGGAATACTGGGGCAATGGGTAAAGCCGTGGTTCTGGCGAATATACCCCATGTAAAGTGGCACATTAAGCCTAGGCTTGTGATATTGCAGAAAGCCATATCTATTGTTCCAATAATCGATAGAATCAACGATAGTAGTGGTATTAGAATCCAATGTTTACTCTCAAATTCTAATTCTCCCTTAAAAGACATACTTCCTTCTTTCTTTTAGTTTATATATAAGCATTTTCCTTGGACTGTTCGAAAGAAAATCCTCAATCCCACTGTTATATATGAAGGTGGTGGACTTAAAATATGTCGCTTTTAATGGGATACCTTCCATAGGTCGTCAGTGTTTTAGTAATTGTCATGAATGCATCTTCAAGCAGGTCTACTGGAGCGTCTTCAGTCATCCCTATGACAACTCCATCCCCAGGAGCGATCTCTTCTAATAGTTTAATCGTGTATTGCTCAATAGCTTTAACACCGTGATGTAGAATCGTCTCTGGAAAATTAACCCATATTATAAATTTATCATTCCAAGATTCTTTAGCTTCCTTAAGCGATAAGTCTCCCATAGGTGGGGGAGTAAAGGCCTCTACGATATCTATATTCATTGTTGCAATATCATCTTTTAGCCTCCTTAACAATCCATCCATGTGCACCGATAGCCTCTTATCCTTAGCATGGAGAATACTTGCAAATTTTTCAAGCAAAGGCATGTAGTATTTTTCAAAAATCCTCGGGCTCATAACTAAGCTTGTAATCTGATCTCCACACCATACGAATTCAGCCGGAGAATCCGCGATTATATGGTATGTCTCCTCCTGTCTCTCAGCCATAACATGTATTAAATCTTCGATCTTCTCTCTGTTCCTATAAAATTCTTTAGATAGTCTTTCTAAACCCATATAATAAACCCATAGTTTGCTAAAGGGCGTTGGATCAGCATTAGCTGTTAGAATACCACTATCTCCAACTCTCCTATCAAGCTCTATGAAGTAATCGTAATCGGGCTCGTAGACGGCGTCCTCCTCTATAAATCTTATGATTCTGTAATCCGATGGTTCTTTAAACGGGTATTCCACTATCCAGTTTTCACCAGCTTCTGGTCTTAAACCGGTTCTAATACACATGGACATTGAACCTATAGGTGTATAGTAAGTTCTATGCACTATATTTCCAATTCTCTTCTCCTCTACGTGTACATTTGGATATTCAACCCTATAAACGGGTATCCAAGCGTATAGAATGCCCATACCTATGCTTCTAAGCCTTTCTTCAACCGGCAAGCTTATCCTGGCGATAGATCTATATGGAGCGAAGGGAATGTATTCAGGCTTCCTACGGTGTAGTACAGCCATAATATTCTCTCTAATATTCATCTGCTAACACCAAAGTGGAGACATTTTTATATAACGTTTGATACTATTTCCAAATTATGAGTTTTTCCTTCAAACCTAGACTTAACATTGGAGATATTGTCCCAAGATGGCTTATAGAAGCTATGCATGAGAAGGCTTTAGAAATTCTTGAAAGGGTGGGGATCAAAGTCACGAATAAACTTCTCATGAGGCGGATAAAAGAACGTAACTGGTTTAAAATGCATGGAGAATGGGTGAGAATCAAAAGTAGCCTAGTTGAAGACTTAGTTACAGAGGTTAGACAGCGACGGAAACAGAGCATGAGGTATAATTTAAGCGAGGAAGCACTTATACTTTCACCCGGCTATCCAGGTTGCTCTTGGATAGTGGATTTAGAGACGGATACTATAAAACCTTTGACAACCGAAAAGCTTGTTGAAGCTACTAAGCTTACGGATTCGCTCTACGAGTGGGGTGTTCGAGGCGGAGCTCCTGGGGCTCCTGTAGATATACCGCCCAAATTGCGGAGGATTGCACAGTGTCTAATAGGTTATACGTATAGCCGTTCAGCGGGTCCTGCTCCATTTGAAAGCTACGAAGAAGCCGTCTATATTAAGCGTATGGCTGATGTTATGGGCCACGGTTTCGGAGTAGACGTGTACGTAATAAGCCCCCTTCGGCTTGAAGGTATATCTCTAGATAGAGCTATACCGTTCTTAGAGAATGAGGGATGTGAGTGGGTGGGGATAACGTCTATGCCGCTTGCAGGCGCTACGGCACCAGTATATCCGGTGGGAGCATTTATACAGGGTATAAGTGAGGCTTTAGGTGGATACGCTATACTCCATGAAGCCTACCCAAACATACCTATGGTTTTCAGCATAAATGCATACCATTTCGACATGCGTCATGGAAACATAGTATTCGGTTCCCCCGAGCAGACCCTAATGGACCTATTTAGCATAGCGTTAAACATGTTTTACGGTGGAGGATTACACGGAGTCAGGTCTTTCAGGACTGTTGCAAAACAGGTGGACATACAGGCGCAAGTTGAGAAAGCCTCCTCGGCCACAGTTGGAGTTTTAACAGGACCAGGCACGTTCATCCACGCTGGTCTACTAAGCATAGACGAAATTTTCAGCCCCGTACAATTGATCATAGACTGCGAACTGGCTAGGTATTTAACTAGGCTTGCTAAAGGTTTAGATTTTACAGAAGATCAAATAGAACTGTCAATTCAAACAATAACTAGATGCGCTTCCAAAGGTCAGTATTTAACAGATGAAACGACTCTGAAAGATTACAGAAAGATATATTGGACTCCTGAAATATTCGACTATTCCCTTCTTCACACGTATAAACCAGGTCTAGATATAATAGCGAAGGCTAAGAAAATATGTAAAGAGAAAATTCAAACACATACCTATACGCTTGAAGACGAAAAGAGGAAAAAACTAGAAGAAATATATCGAGAAGCAGTTAAGACACTATCTTAAGAAAAATTGCTTATCAATAATTTTACTGCTTAAATCGTGAAGTCTTCTTTTACTCTACTTGGCTTAGTTTAGCTTTTCTATATATTCGCAAAATTCACCATAAATCTTTGAAATAAATCCTATACTTTTGTCTAGCATCATTTTTAATTTAGCTTCCTCTTATAGCTTAAATAGATAGGTGTCAAAGTGAAAGGGAAAGTCGTAAAAGTTCTTCTATTGGTGGTGCTTTGAACGCGGTAAAGATACCTGTTGGGTGAAGATATTTTCCTAGCCTATCTTGTAGACAAAGTCTGTTTTAAATTTTCCGGTCAATATTGCATTTTATTACAGATATGATTTTTAAGTTAGAGAAAGCTTTTATATCTAAAACCCGTAATAATTTAATGGTGGATATGCTCTTCATAACTCTGTGTAGATTTAGAAAAAAGCCTACAAAGGAAACCATAGCTGAAGCTCAGAGGCTTTTTGAAGAAGCAGCTAGAGAAGGCGGTAAAATTTTAGGCGTATACTGGGTTCTAGGCCGATACGATGTAGTCGTCATATCTGAATGCCCCGATGAAAAAACACATATGAAAATAGCCATAAAATTCGGGGACATAGTTTCCACTGAGAGTCTTGTAGCAGTTCCCTCCGAAGAAGCTGTAAAGCTTCTCATATAGCTATTAGAAAATACTTTAGTGCGTTAAAATTGATGGAATATTCAATGTCTACACGTTTAAGTTAGATTTGAGTATTATTGAAAATATTGATTCTTGAGAAAAATTAGCATTTAATTTATCGTCTTCTACGTACTTAATGGTCTGCATCGCTGCACTATTTTTGTCCTTGGGAAAAACGAAATATAGTGGTCTCACTTATGAATATCATTTAGGTGTCAGCTTATGGGTCATATATGGGTGGATGTTAAATTCTCGAATCCTAAAACAGGCGATGAAGTTGAAACCAAAGCGCTTATTGATACGAGTGCAACGTATACTGTTATCCCAGCGGGAATGGCTAAAAAACTTGGTCTTGAAAGTCTCGGCTTCGTAGATGTGAAAACGGCTAGTGGTAGTGAAAGGCTTTGGGAGTCGGAGGCTAGAATAAGAATATTTGATAAAGAGAGAACATCGCCGATACTTGTAAGTGAGAAGATAGACATCCCATTGATTGGCGTCGTAACACTGGAAATACTTAGACTGAAAGTCGATCCAACAACGAGTAAAGTCGAGGAGCTCCCACTTTTCCTATATAGTCTTCACTAAGAAGATAATTACGTAGAAATAGGGGAACTCTAGGGCATTTAGACACTCTTCTAATAGTCTGGATACTTTGATAATGTTACGTATCTGCCTTAATTCCCTCTCTAGCTAATACCGACCTAGCTACTATTACGCCGGATACCGATGCTTGCATAAGTCCTCGTGTTATACCTGCCCCATCGCCTGCTACGTAGAGGTTTTTAATGTCGGTTTCAAGGTTCCTATCGAGTTTTATTCTAGCCGAGTAGAATTTGACTTCTACACCGTAGAGTAGTGTGTGGTTTGAGAAAATGCCCGGTGTAAGTTTGTCGAGGGCTTCGAGCATTTCAAGTATATCCGTTAAATACCTATAGGGTAGTACAAAGCTCAAATCTCCAGGAGTGGCGTTTTTCAAAGTAGGTTTAACTATGCTACGGTTTATACGGTCTTCAGTAGACCTCCTCCCATTCTTAAGGTCTCCAAGCCTCTGAATTATAACACCGCCGCCTATTATATTGGCGAGTCTAGCTATGTACTTACCATAAGCTATGGGCTCTTTAAACGGCTCTGTAAAAGATACGCTCACTAAAACCGCAAAATTGGTATTATCAGTCTTCTTCTCCGAGTAGCTTTGACCGTTAACAGTGAGAACATCATCGTATATCTCCGTTATGACTTCCCCATGTGGGCATACGCAGAAAACCCTAACCATGTCGTCAAAGGACTTAGAGTAGAATTGAAACTTTGGCTCATACAGTGCATTTGTTAAAGGCTCCATAACGGCTGCTGGTACTTCAACTCTAACGCCTAAATCTATCGGGTTATTCTCAAGACCTAATTGGAAACGTCTAGCCTCCTTTTGAAGCCACTCTGCACCACTTCTGCCTGGAGCTAGAACAACATATTTAGCTCTGTAAACTTCTCCATCTGATGTTTCAAGGCCAATAGCCTTCCCGTTTTCTACGAGGATCTTAGCAACTTCTGTTCTAAATTTGACTTCGACTCTCTTATTCAAATACCTTCTAGCCGCTTCCAACACGGAATTGGCTTTATCAGTACCCATATGCCTCAAAGTCATAGGTATGAAATTTAATCCGGCTAAGACCGCCTTCCTCCTAATATCCTCTATGAAATCTCCGTCACCACCATAAATTTTATCCGGTACGCCAAACTTCCTATAGAAAGCATCTACATATTTCACGAGTTTTTCGAGTTCTCCTCTGGGTACGTAGTCTGCAAGCCATCCTCCCACGTCTGGGGACAGTATAAGCTTTCCATCGCTGAATGCTCCAGCCCCTCCCCACCCGCTGAGGAGGTTACATGGTTTACACTGTTTACTGCAAAAGCCGGAGGTTAAAGCTGGACATCTACGATCTCTAATATCTAAACCCTTCTCCAACATTAAAATTGAAAGGTTGCTTTTTTCGGATAGCTCTAAAGCCGTAAATATTCCCGCTGGTCCGCAACCAACTATCACTACATCGTACAGAGCAATCCCACT
>CALKCG010000180.1 GCA_938082915.1 uncultured archaeon
GCAGCTGGATCTTTAGCGCAGTCCAATATTACTATAGGACGCTTCTGAATCATCTCAAACCTTCCGGGTATAAAAGCCCTCTCAAGCCCCCTTCTAATAGACTCTTCAGATACTTCTAAGCCTCTAAATCTTAATAGTTCAATTACTCCCACTGCGGTGGCACCGTTCACAACTTGGTATAGTCCAAGCATTTTCACCTTCAAATCCTCATAATACGTAGTTAAACCTTTGAGGTCAAATACTTCCCCGCTCAAATCTGCTTGCTTTACGTTGAACGTTAAATCTGAACCTACACGGAAAAGTTTCGCTCTTCTTCTCCGAGCAATTCTACTTATGACTTTATAAGCCTCCTCTCTGTCTGTTGCCGTTATAGCCAATCCATCAGGCTTTATTATGTGCGCCTTCTCCCAAGCAATCTTTTCAATGGTATCTCCAAGGATTTTAGTGTGTTCAAGATGGACGTTTGTTATAACTGAAACCAGACTGCTCAAAACGTTTGTAGCGTCTAATCGGCCTCCCAATCCTACTTCTACGACAGCTATGTCTACATTCTGTTCGTAAAAATATTTAAACGCTAAGGCTACAGTTGCTTCGAAGAAACTCGGGTATCTGTAACGTTTACATAGAGACATTCTTTCCATGTGTGGTTTAAACTCGTAGAATATTCTGACAACGTCTTCCTCAGATATTGGTATACCATTGATAGTGAACCTTTCAGTGTAGCTTGATAGATGTGGTTTGATGAATAAGCCGACTTTAAAACCCTCCTCCATGAGGATGGATGCTATCATCGTAGCGGTTGAACCCTTACCGTTTGTCCCTCCGACGAGTACAGATTTAAACGAGTTTTGTGGATTCCCTATTAACTTTAAAAATCTCCGGATGTTTCTAAGGTCTAGTTTAGATCCAAGTCTCTTAAGATTGTATATGTATTCTACAATCTCATTATACTTACTTAAACGAGTCTCCATCTCTAACTATCCTCACACGCCTACCCTCTACTTTAATCGCTCCTTGCTGGAAAAGCCTTATAGCTTCGAGGATAACCTCCTGCTCAGCCTTCTGCACTTTAGCTTTAAGTGTTTCAGGCGTATCGTTTTCATCAACCATAACCGGCTTTTGAAGAATTATTGGTCCAGTATCAACGCCTTCATCTACAAAATGTAAAGTACATCCTGTGATTTTAACACCGTAGTCTAAGACTGCCTTATGTACGTCAAGGTCCATGCCTCCTGCAAAGGCTGGTAAAAGCGACGGGTGGATATTGATTATCCTCCATCGGTATCTTCTGACGAATTGACTGCTCAGTATCCGCATGTATCCGATTAAAAGTACGAGGTCTACTGGAGAACGTTTTTCTAACTCATCCATGATTAACTCATCGTACTCTTCTCTAGTTAGACCTTTAGGATTTATAAATAGAGCTTCAATTCCATGCTGTCTAGCCCTTTCGAGAATGTATGCGTTCTTCCTATCGCTTATAACGCAGACTACTTCAGCGTTAAGAATACCAGATTTTATAGCGTCGATTATCGCTTGTAGATCCGTCCCTCTAGTCGACCCAAGTACAACAAGCCTTATCGGTCTATCTTTCACCGGTTGGAATACATACGTCGTACCTACATCACCGTAGCTCATACTAAACACCTCTGAAGCTTCACAGCGTTTAAAAGATTATCAATAACCATGGCTACTGTCACGGGTCCAACCCCCCCGGGGACGGGGGTTATCATGGATGCCCGGTTTTTAACGTTTTCAAAGTCGACGTCTCCGACTATTTTCCCATGGAGTTTAGTTATCCCTACATCTACTACTATAGCCCCCTCCTTAACCATATCAAACTTAATTATGTGAGCCACCCCCGTAGCCGAGACCAATACGTCTGCAGTTGATGTGTACTCTTCTAAATTCTTCGTCTTTACGTGACACATCGTTACCGTGGCAAACCTGTTCGTCGCCATCATCGTCAGAGGTTTACCAACCAGTATACTATTACTTACAATGCACATATCAAGTCCTTCGAGGTTTACCCCGTATGCCTCCAAAATCTTCATAACAGCTTTAGCTCCACCTGGAGCCAGAGTCTCATCGCCATGCGCAAGTCTACCTAAGTTTAAGGGGGTTAACCCATCTACGTCTTTATACGGCTCTACGGCTGCTAAAATCTTAAATAGATTTATGTGTGGAGGAAGTGGGAGCTGAACTAATATACCGTGGACGTTTCTATCATCGTTAAGAGCTCTTATGATCTCTAATAGCTCCCTTTCACTTATGGTACTTGGCTTGGCTAAGACTTTTACATCTACACCAATACTCGCGCAGAAATTCACCTTATTTCTAACAAAGATTTTTGAGGCTGGGTCTTCACCGACCATTATAATAGATAAGCTAGGCCTTATGCCCATATTGGCTAAACGCGCCAGTTCCGACTTAAAATTCTCAGCGAGAGATAGAGATAATGCCTTCCCATCCATAATTATCGGTCGGCTCAAGGTCGATCCCCATATATGGGA
>CALKCG010000181.1 GCA_938082915.1 uncultured archaeon
CCCATAATGATATCTGAGCTTAATTTAAGCTATTCCTCTTTTGGACTTATTATAGGAATATCATCCTTCATCGGAGGAATATTACAGATAGCTTTCAGCATGTCGAGTAGAGCCGTAGCAAGGCATATTCTACTAGCGATAGGGGACTTCCTTATATTTGTAGGTGGAGCTCTGACCAGTCTGGCTAATGGTTTTATAGACTTCCTACTGGCTAGGAACATTTTTTCAATGGGTGTTGCACCGCAACATCCAATGGGGGCTGCTATACTATCCGACGAATACGATGAGAAAACTCTTGGAAGAGCCATAGGGTTTTTCTTCGGATTAGCTTACATAGGTAATATAGTTGGACCCGTTGCAGCGACTTTGCTCTCAATTTACATGGGGTGGAGGGGGGCCTTTCTAGTCTTTTCGCTCCCTCCGATTGTAATAGGATTTCTACTGCTATTTTGTCTGAGAGGTAGAGGACCTAAGCGTATCGGTAGCGTAAAATCGTCTATAAAGTCAGACACAATGTCACTACTCAGTGAAAAGTCGATAATTCTAATACTGACCGCTCTAGCCATAAACTCTGGAGGAACCGACTTAACGATTATGACAACATACATACCGATTTTTCTGGCAAATGTTGGAGTGGATGCCTATGAAAGGGGAATCATCTACACAATAGGACTACTGGGTGGAGTAATTGGACCAGTAATATTCGGAAAATACTCGGCTAAAATCGGTTATTTGAAAGGAGCCATTATATCGACATCGGTTTCAGCGATCTTAACATATCTTTTAACAATTTATACAACCCCAGACCTTGCAATAGCAATTCACCTCTTCTGTTTATTCTTCATGAGCTTCTCCATAGCTACACTTACCCAATCCTATTTGCTGAGTATTACTGAGGGATATGCAAAAGACTTAGCAGTAGGCGTTTACTTTACTACGAATTTTATATTCGTTTCAATATGGTCAAGCACCATGGGTTTTCTACTAGACTACTTCGCTTCATTCACGCCCGTGTTAGCAGTCATGGGAACACTTGGATTAGCATCATCTGGCATTCTAATAGCTTCCAGAAGATTTAGCCTTAGACGATAAGTGATGTACATTTTTGTTCAACAAAGTTTAAAAGAAACCTTTCAAGCTTCATTTTTTCATGGCTCGAGAATGTAAAATCGTTTTAAACGAGGAAGACATACCTAGAGAATGGTACAATATACTGCCGGATCTACCTGAACCATTACCTCCGCCCATAAACCCGACAACTAGATCACCCGTTAAGCCTGAAGAGCTTGAAGTAATATTCGCTAAAGAGCTCATAAGGCAAGAGACGTCTCGAGATCGTTGGATACCGATACCTGAAGAGGTCAGAGACGTTTACAGACTTTGGAGACCGACGCCGTTATATAGAGCGTATAGATTGGAAAAGTTGCTTAAAACGCCCGCTAAAATCTATTTCAAGTATGAGGGGGTAAGCCCTCCAGGGAGCCATAAGCCGAATACGGCTGTAGCTCAAGCATATTACAACCTCAAGGAGGGTGTTGAAAGGCTTACGACGGAGACTGGGGCTGGGCAGTGGGGTTCAGCTTTAGCATTTGCATGTATGCTCTTTGGAATGAAGTCGACCATTTACATGGTTAAGGTTAGCTATGACCAGAAACCTTACAGGAGAATTTTGATGGAAGCATGGGGTGCTGAAGTTTTACCAAGCCCGAGTACTCGAACAGAATTTGGTAGGAAATTGCTTGAGAAAGACCCGGATAATCCAGGTAGTTTAGGTATAGCCATAAGTGAGGCTATAGAGGATGCTGTGAAGAATCCGAGAACCAAATATACTCTTGGAAGTGTTCTAACCCATGTTCTAATACACCAGACGGTAATAGGTTTAGAAGCTAAGAAACAGTTTGAAGTCATCGACGATTATCCAGATGTAATAGTAGGATGTATAGGTGGTGGAAGTAGCTTTTCAGGACTAATGTGGCCATTTTACTACGATAAGGTTTCAGGTAAAGCTCCAAAAGATACAGAGTATATAGCAATCGAGCCTACAGCATGTCCCTCTATAACTCAAGGATACTACACGTATGATCACGGAGATACTGCAAAACTTACACCTCTAATAAAAATGTACACATTAGGTCATAGTTTTATACCTCCACCAATACATGCCGGAGGATTAAGATACCACGGTAAAGCTCCCACATTATCCTTATTGGCGAAAAACAACTTAGTGAAAACTAGAGCCTACGATCAAGTAAAGGTGTTCGAGGCGGCTACGATGTTCGCAAGAGCAGAGGGGATTATACCAGCTCCCGAACCGAGCCATGCCATTAAAGCGGTGATAGACGAATCATTAAAATGTAGAGAAACTGGCGAAGAGAAAACCATACTGTTCCTACTATGTGGCCATGGCCTTTTAGATCTAAAAGCTTTCGACGACTATTTAAGAGATAAACTCAGCCCATACTACTATCCGAGAGAGAAAGTCATAGAGGCTTTAAGGGAGCTTAAAGCACTATATCCATGGATTAACGGAGAATTGGATAAGGTAGTTAAACAAGGTTGAATTGCAATCTTTCAACCCGCTTTCTTCAATTTTTCCAAAGTTTTCATTATTTTCGCGGCGAGAACCCTAGCTATTTTCCTCTGTGCTTCTGCAGTTGAACCGCCTATGTGTGGTGTCAGTATTGTGTTCTCCATTTTTCTTAGTGGGTGTTCTCTCG
>CALKCG010000182.1 GCA_938082915.1 uncultured archaeon
TCTAGGAAAATTTCGCATACTGAGGCTCATAAAAGTTTGCATTGAAAGTTAAAGTGTAACTGTTATGAGGCTTAACCATAATGCTACAACCGCTATTATTGAAGACACCCATACACTCTTACTCCACTTGAAGACTTTAGCTCCATCCATGGGGTCTATGGGTATTAGATTGAATAGAGCAAGACTTAGATTTAAACTGGTCAGTACGAGGAATGCTACAGCTGTTGGACGGCTGTGGGCGTAGAATTCGAGTAGAACTACGTAGACTATTGCCTGAATCATGTTGGTTAATGGTCCTGCGAAGGCTACCTTACCGATACCGTCCTTACTGACGAATAGTCCTACGACTCTGACAGCGCCAGGAGCTATGATTTTAACCGGGAAGATTATGGATAGGAGTGTTAAAAGTAAACCTGGTAGGCTTAGTCTAAACTCAGCCCAATACCCCATTTTCTGCGCTACAATCTTATGAGCGAGTTCATGTATTAGGAAGGATAGAACCATTCCAACGACAGTTATGGCCAATATTCCGAGGTCTAGCATGAGGAATGGTATGTTGTTAAGTAGCATGGAAAACCCTATGAGAATGAAAACGGATAAGGCAACAGCTAAATGTTTAAGCTCTTTTGGACTTGTCATGTGGAAAATACCTCCAGCTTTAAATCCGGCAACATCCACGTGTGTTAACGCTCTTCTAGGAGCTGCTGGAGCTAATCTAGGCGTGTAAACTCTAGATGTTGAATCACAATTGTGGTTTTCTGGAAGCCGATGCTCATAGCAGAGTAATTTTCCACAGTAAGGGCATTTAAAAGGTATGGCGACTTCTATTCCGCATTCTTGACATTTAACCAATATTTTAAACACCGTCTTCAATAGTGGGAGACTGTTGGTTAAAAACTTATCTAATCTTCTTGAATCTGGAGAAATATCTGTGTAAACCTATGTGGTATAAGCTTATTTAACTGCAAAGCATAGATAAAGCCTGGATGACAGGGGAAGAGTTTAGATATACGCAGAATATTGTGATTCGAGCCGACATCCATATGAGTTGCGGCAAGATGTGCGCGCAAGTAGCCCACGCCGCTGTAGCAGCGTGTGAAGAGTCCAGGAGAAGCCATAAGAAATGGCTTAGAGAATGGCTTAGAGAAGGACAGAGGAAGGTGGTTTTAAAAGTTAATTCTCTTGATGAGCTTATCGGTTTGAAAATGGAGGCTGATGGATTGAATATACCGAATGCTTTAATTGAAGATAGAGGGTTGACGGAGCTACCGCCTGGAACGGTGACGTGTTTAGCCATAGGTCCTGCGCCTAAGGAGCTTGTAGATAAGATCACTGGAAGACTTAAACTGGTGGATTGACCCTTACATCGAAGCATTAACTGTCTTACTGTACAGCTTTAAAAGCTTATTTTAAAGCCCTCCAGTACGTTATGTGGGCTATTGCAAATGAGATAAACATTCGATTGTGATGACGTTTAAACTTTCGTCGTGGAAACGTATTAACGTCATTTTCCTCAACTGCACTTAGACGCAATCACAGCGTTCTAGTTGATCGGGAGACGCTGGAGCACCTTATGCTGAAAGTCATGGAAAAGTTCAAGCTTTCTCTGGAAAGTTTAAGTTCTCAAGGAAAATTTTACTGAAATCAGGTTTAATGTAGAATTCAATAAACTTTATACGTCTAGCTAAATCCTCAGCTTTAACTCTCTCTTCGTATGATATCAGACACATTTTAGCACCAGTACCAGCCGTATTTCCCACGCTTTTAACTCTGCTTAAGTCTATATTGGGAAGTAGACCTATTCTAACAGCGCTCTTTGGATTTATGTAAGAGCCGAACGACCCGGCTAAATAGATTGTAGATAGTTCTTCGACGCTAACCCCTGCATCCCGCATCAGTAGAGTTAAACCCGTAGCTATGGCAGATTTCGCCAATTGAATCTCTCTAACATCCTTCTGGGTTATGGTTATAGCATTTCCAGTACCGCTTTCTTCAGAATCTGCTACTATAAGCGCGTAATCCCCATCAGACTTCATGAAGAGGTTTGGAGATTTTGAAACGTTGAATCTACCGTTTCTACTTAGGAGACCAGTATCTAAAAGCGATGCTAAAGCATCTACAACACCTGAACCGCATATCCCTATCGGTTTCACACCACCTATCACCTTATACTTTAAGGCTTCAGAATCCATGTAAACGGACTCTATGGCTCCTAAGCTAGCCCTCATACCGTGTTTTATACGGGCTCCTTCGAAGGCAGGTCCAGAAGCGCAACTACACGCGTAGAGGTCTCTACCGTTGTTTAAGATTATCTCCGTGTTCGTTCCAATATCTACAACTACACATGGCTTATTAGACTCGTAGATTCTGGTTGCAAGAACATCTGCAACAGCATCGGCTCCCACGAACCCAGCTACAACTGGTGGAAGGTAGAGGTTCCCAGACTCGTTTACGTTCAAGCCTACTTCAGACGTCTTCACGTTGATGGAATTCTGTACCACCGGGGTGAAGGGGGCTAATCCAAGGGTTTTAGGAGGTATTCCAAGGAATATATGATGCATAGCTGTATTTCCGACGGCTACAACCTCGTATACGTCTTTGGGAGAGATATTGGCAGTTTTACAGAGTTCTTCCGTCAGTTGGTTAACACCTTCAACGACAACTCTTTGAAGCTGAGCAGTCTTCTCGTAATCTGAAGCGTAAGTTATCCTAGATATTACATCTTCTCCGAAGCTTATCTGAGGATTTAACATGGATTTAACAGCTTCAGTTTCACCAGTTTTCAAATTTACGAGGTATGCAACGAGTTTAGTTGTTCCAATATCTACTGCGAGCCCGTAAACCCCTCTAGCACTATCGGCAGGTAGAAC
>CALKCG010000183.1 GCA_938082915.1 uncultured archaeon
GTCGCATATGTCGTCTTAAAATTAAAGGCGCTAAAGACGTTATGATGTTATTCAATATGATTAGGTTTGTTACAATTAACGGGTATATAGGCGCTATTGCTATTTGACGCGTTGCCAATTCATTGTAGACCATTAAACTTAATACTGCCACGGCTAGACCAGTTCCACACATAAACGTCATAAACGTTCCATATTCATGAAGGCTGCTCTTATACGTGGATATGTCGACTGCGAGTTTACGAAGCACGAGGTTTATTCCAAGGATTACACCAGCGTATATTACCCCTGCGATGTTTGGTGTGTAAATCAACCCTAGAAGTAGAAAGAATATAGCTCTAACTAGAAATGTCAGTTCAGCCTGAAAGGATCGAAATCTCTCAACGCTCTCCATTAGATCGTGTACGTGTTGCAAGTTTAAGCGTTCCAACAGTGTTCCGAAGGCTAAATCTAAGAATCTGAGCCCCTCCTCAGCAGGGTTTAAGTACCGTAATAGCATTCCAAGTATGGCTCCGAAGGCTAAGGCTGACAAGGCTCCACTTCCGCCTAGGTTTTCCGTCCAAACATAACACATGATTAATGCCGCTAGTGTGAGCATGTAAGTGTATTCCTGCTTTCTAACCATTTCCAGTATTTTAATCCATGTTATTCCGACGATTGCTCCAAATACCATGCCAAGTAGAAATTTCTCTATCAACTGTGAGAATATTATCCGAGGATCGAATGATTTAATTAGATATACTTCTAAGAATGCTGTGACTAAGATTATGTTAAGTATGTCTGTGAGCGTCGATTCTAGGGATAGAATCGCTTTAACTTCATCTGCAACGTTAAGTTTAGATACTAATGGTATTACTACGATTGAGCTTGTTCCAGCAGTCATAGGACCTAACATTAATGCTTCAATCCAATGAAGCCCTAATGCGAAATGTCCAAAAAGCATTGTAGAGAATGTTGCGAAAAACACGTATAGGAATGCTAATATTATCGATCTTACGCTCTGCGATAGAAGCGTGTAGATGTTCAGGTCTAAGCCTCCTTGGAAGAGGACTAACGCCAAGGCTAAAGCTGAGAAGACTGGTATTATTGACAGCAGGTTTTCCCGTGAAAATAGCCCTACTATGGGTCCGAGCATTAAACCGATGAATATTAGGAATAGCGTATCTGGGAAGCCCGTCTTCTTAAAGAGAAGGTTTGCTAAAAATCCCACGACTATTACTGTAACTGCTACTGTGAAAACCGTTGTTACGTCGGTCATACAATATTCCTTGAGAACCTTCTAAGGTTAGAATAAAATCTAGAGCTAGTATATATGGTTTTTAATCCAGCTGCGAAAACTTATACCTCGAATTAATTAAACGGCTGTATGAGTGGTGGCAATTTTCTCGGATTTTAAACACCATCTGAGTGTTTATGAACGTTTCCGGAGTCATGACATCGGATAAATCTCTCATTTAATTCGTTTCAATGATAAAATAGTAAGACGTACATGTAAGATGGAGCAAATTTATTCCAGTAGATGTTAAATGCAAAAGGTTGTTGAGAAGTTATTTAGAGTCAAGCTCGAAGAGACAACTCATTATTCCAAGCTTTAGAATTAAATGGGAGATAAGCTTATCCTAGTCCAGAGTTAAGGATTTTGTATTGATAAAGACTTCAACTAAAGAGGATGGAGAACTCAGATGCCTTCTCAAAGGGCTTGGGGTTTATGTAAATGGATGCAAAGTTATACTAATAGATGTGAGACTGGTCTAGCTAAAAATACTTGATAGAGATGCTTAACAGAGGAAAAAGAACGATTGATAGCATGTATCCGACGCCGTAACCTTTCTCTACTACCTACCCGATAAGCTTGTCAGTAAAAACGCAATGGAACTTTTCTGTTTTGCCCGTTATTTTCCACGCGTATACTAAAAGAGGAGAATGTTAATGGATTTAAGCCCGTGAAATAGGCTTATGGCCTACTAAGCTTTTGTTAACGGATTACTACGCAATGCTTACTATCAGCGTTACAATCTAGGTGATTGGAGCAGTATGGGAAGACCTCAGATCGAGACGATAAGACTGTGGTTTTCCGTACTGTAGGATTTAAAAGCTTCATCGGTAAAGTAGTGTCATGATGATATGCCTATGTCTAAAGGAGCTAAGATAGTTTTTATAGGTGCTGGTAGTGCTAGGTGGACTAGTAGAATTCTCGTCGATATATTCCTGAATAAGGAGTTGCATAAATCTGAGATATGGCTTATGGACATTGACGACTACAGGCTCAACATCATATCAACTCTTGCTAGGAGGTATGTTGAAGAGGTAAAGCTTCCCATGAGAATATACGCGACTAAGAGTAGGGAGGAGGCGATTAAAGATGCCGATTTCGTGATATCGACAGCCCTACCTAAGGGCTGTTTATACTATGAGAAGATGAGGGATTTATCTGAAGAGCACGGCTACTATAGGGGGATAAATAGTGTTGAGTGGAACTACGTGGGAGACTACCATACCATATGGGGCTACTACCTGTTCAAACTACACTTAGAGACAGCTAGGGATATAGAGGAGTTGGCTCCAGATGCATGGTTCTTCATAGTTTCAAATCCCGTCCTCGAATTGACCACAATGGTTGCTAGGGAGACTAAGGTTAAGGTGGTGGGCATATGCCACGGATTTCTAGGGTACAAATCCGCTATAGATGTTCTGGCTATGCGTTTGGCTAGAGAGAAGCTGGGTAAGAGTATAACTCCATACTTTGCAGCTCACAGAGTTGAATACTATAGTGAGGCTGGGAAGCTCATAGACCCGGCGGAAGTTGAAGTGGAGATGAGTGGGTTAAACCACGTCATATGGCTGACCAGTTTCAAGTATAAGGGTGAAGACGCATATAAGTATATGGACGATTGGATAAGGGAAGATTCTGAAGAATATTGGACCGTATGGAGAGAGTATACGACGAGCCCGTGGGATATAGATCTATGCCCCGCATCCATAGACATGTATAAGACTTATGGGTATCTACCCGTAGGCGATAGCGTTCGAGGAGGTACGTGGAAGTACCACTGGGATCTCAAGACTAAGCAATACTGGTATGGACCATATGGTGGACCAGACTCAGAGATAGGTTGCGCTATAAGAATTCTGAACGTTAGAAAAACCGTCGAGGAGATTGATAGGATAACCTTTGACACTTCAAAACCGATATCGCAGTCTATACCATTGCAACACAGCGGTGAAGTCATAGTAACTCTTATAGACTCCATATATAACGATAAGCCGACTGATAGTTATGAAATACAGTTCTTCGGCAGACGAATACTTGCTCCAATATACGTAAACGTAATGAATAAAGATACAATACCGAATCTACCAAACAATGTAGTCGTTGAAACGCATGTAAAAGTAGATGGGAAGGGCATCCACCCAATACCTAGAGGCAATATTCCAGATAGACTCTACAAGTACTCCATGCTACCGAGGATAACCAGGGTTGAATGGGCGTTAGAAGCCAACTTAAAGGGTGGAAAAGACACACTATTTCAATGGCTGATAGTCGACTTGAGAACTAAGAACACGAAGCAGATAGAAGACACTATAGATGCAATACTCAAACTCCCGGGAAACGAGGAAATGGCCAAACACTTCAGCTAAAAAGCACTCCCACGGCCGAAACCTGTAGGATCCTCCGGCTTTCCAGCCTTTGTAGACCTGTCACATTGAGTCGTTGTCGGATAGTTAACATTTTATGACTATCCGTTCCCCCTTTGTGGAGGCTTTCAGGTAACGGAGACTCCCCAAATTTTTGTGTCACATCATTCTATGTTTATGGCTAGGACAGACTTAGTTTTTAACTGTATAATGTACCATGTAGAGCAATTCATCTTTTTCAATTCCCTCTAGATACAACTTAATGAATCCTTCAGTCTTGTAGAGAGGCTTTGAGAAATTTGTTGGATGTTTAGATCCCCCCGCCCCGAAGTATGGATCTGTTAGAATAAATGGTTTAAACCATTTCAACTATTTTGGGAGGTCTTCAGCCTAAGAGGCCTATAATGCGGGTAACTCAGCTTGTCATGTAGCGGAGAGTCTATGTGTGGAAAAATTGCCAGTAAATCCATACAATAGCTATACAAGTCTCTCCTAAAGCTGTTCAAGATAATCGTGCATCAGAAAGAGAAGACTTCAATAAATCTTCCTCAGTCGGGGATATGCATGAAGCCTCCTAAAGGGCTTGAGGTCGAGTAGTTCTTCACGGATCTGGCAGCTTTTTCAGGAACGGCTGGAGGAGGGGGGCTACCGAGCTGTCAGAGGTAGACTTTGAATACGTGGCAACGTTCAGCGAAGTAATGCTGTTTAGAAAGAGGAAGTAACACTATCCGTGAAAATGGCACTATCTGAGCATGTATTCTTCGTACTGTTTAACGTATTCTACTGATCTCTTGACGTCTGAGAACAGCTTTCTAACGACTTCTATATCGTCCTTAGTTACTGTGTTTCTCTTCTCGGATTTTGCTTTTTCAGCCGCTGGGGATAAGAGTTGAACGGCATACCTTAGTGATGTTTCAACGCCGATCTTAGTTAAATGGTTTAAAGCATCATCCATGATATTTACATCTTCTTCTCTAGCTCTAATCTTGAGAATCTCCATTATCTCCTCCTCCGTGTAAAGCCTCGTATTTATGATGAGCAGTCTATCTAAGAGGTCTAAAGGCATTCCGTGGGGAGCCTGTAGATCAGTCCCCCTGATGGTGGTAATGCCCCTATTCGTAGCAAATATGACTATTGGTGCAAGCTCAGACTCTAAAACTGTACTTAGAAAGCTGAAGGCCTCTATATCGAGCATCGACACGTCGTCTAGGAAGAAGACGCCGGGTATTATCTCAGCAGTGCCATCTTCAACCCTCTGTTTAACATATTCATCAACCCTCCTCCGGATCTCAGGGTCTATCTCCCTAACCTCGCCTCCGCCGAACAGCAGTGAGAAGAAACCTCCTCTACTCTGAGCTTGTATTTGATCTAAATCGTGAAGCGTTACGACGTAGACGAACTCCTTCTCCTTCTCAACTGGACCTGAGGGTCTGGGAACCGGCTTCTCGTCGTAACCGGCAATCTCATACTTCTCAGCTACTTCCTCGCTTCTACCAACTCGTATGACTTTACCAGTTTCAGCGTCTATCTGCACAACGTCGCCAACCCTTATACCCTGATTAAGCATGGCAATCACTATGGAACTGCCGACGTTGAAGCTTCTACTCTCACTTTTAGTCGTTAAAGTTATCCTAGCAGACTCCGGGACCTGCTGGTAGGGATTGTAAGCGTGCTTAGCAGTCCTAATATCGAACTGCGTAAGCTCCCCCTCATACACCTTTCTAGTCTCGTGAAGCCTCACGCCTATAGCCTTCCTGATAGCCTGCATTAAGACTTCGGTCTTCTTAAGCTCACTGGAGTATATTTCAGAACCAGTTAAAGTTATGAAGGGTACATCTTTACCCAGCTCTCTAGCGATGGCAATGGCGATGGCGGTTTTACCAGTCCCAGGAGGACCAGCTAACAGCACGGCTCTACCAGCCATCTTACCAGCCTTTATCATATTCACTATTATGCCAGCAGCCTCCCTCGCCTCAGTCTGACCAACCATACCGTCTGCTGCAAGCTTAGCTTTCAAATTCTTATCAAGACCTAAACCTTTGATGTGACTGTGAGCACCAACCCTTGCAAAACCCCTAGGAGAGATAGGAGTTATAGAAGACATGGTCAAGAAAAATACCCATAAAACACGAAGATATAATCTTTACTACGGCGACACCTAGCTAAAATCTGCCTAACAGCGGAGGAAAAGTTCAGATTGAGCAGTAGCTCTTAGAAAGCTAGCCTTAATTTAAGGTATATAGTTAATTTCCTTAGAAATCGAGGAAGGTCTTATGAAGACTCTTAGACCTAGTAGACCAAGTTGGTTACACACATCACCAGTAGGTTGCTATTCCTGTTTCTAACCATCTGGATTGGACTTACCCTTGCATTCTTAGTCTCTCGAGCAAGCCCAATAGATCCCAGCGCCCACCTAATCTCTAGGCTACTTTCCATAGAAGCTCACCTTAGACCTGAAGAGATACTCGCCATGAAACAGCAACTTCTAGAGCTATACGGATTGGATAAGCCTATACATGTTCAATACTTCTCCTTTCCGATAGGTGTTTTCTCAGGGAATTTGGGTCCTTCCTTCGCGTTCTTCCCGACTCCTGCAATAGAGCTTATACAGAACTCAATCGGCTGGACTACCCTTCTATTAGGATTCTCGACGGTCTTATCATGGTTAATCGGTAATATCATCGGTGTACCTACAGCGGTCTTCAGCCGTAATTGAGCATCTAAGATGCTGGAGTGGATAACTATAAGTTTCTATCCTATTCCATACGTCCTGTTTGCCCTTACGCTCTTCTTACTCTTCAGCCTCGTAATACCCTTATACAAGGGTGTGGGAATGGTTGCACCCTCCATTTCACTATCGTACATAATGGAGGTGCTCTCCCGCCTTTCTGCGCCTGCCTCATCGATTATATTGCTTTCTGCTACTGGACTTTAGGGATATGGTGAACCTTGCCATGGAAAGAGTTATTGAGACAAGGTTACTAGTTTCGCTAGACTTAGAAGGTTGATTTACAATAGGTGGGAAGTCTTCGTTGCTCTCGAAAGCCATGTACGAAGCCTTTAAAGACTGAGGCGGAGCGGATAATTGCAAAATGTTAACTATCCGACGATTGTTTCAATCGCACAGTCCCAGTCTACTACGTGTTTCCAATACGAACTCGGCGACTTTGCATACGGGTGCAATCCATATTCTATCTTCATTATCCTTTAGAAATTTCAAGAAGCCAGTTAAATCGTAATCTGAAACTGGTAGATGCCCTTCATTGATGCCGTGAAACGTGTATATAGCCCATCCGCCTTCAAAAGAGGCTCTAACTGTTAACCCTATCATTTCCTCGAAACCCATCCTATGAATAGGCCAAGACCAAAGCTCATGTAAATCGCATGTTAGTGGGGAATTGGAGTAGCCGAGTTCACCCCATCCTCTAGCGGCTAGGAAAATCTCAGCAACTATGGGTACGTAGCTTTTCTTGGAGATTCCTCTGCCGACAGCTGTCTCGTAACATGGGTATGCAAAAGTCCTACTGCCATTAGGTATGATCTCTTTAATCCTCCTATGTGCCTCCATTATATCTGCTCTTACGTCTTCAAGAGACATCTTCTCCAAGCATTTACTAGTGGTTCTCGCAAACTGGAAATTGCAGGAGCATGGATGTGTAAGAGTATGATTACCTATTTCATGACCTCGATCGGCAACATCCTTCCAAGGCTTAAGGCGGCTCCTATAATCTCCCGAGGGGTTTATGTAAAACGTGGCTTTAAAACCGAACTTGTCGAGGAGCGGTACGGCTAGATTCAATTGAGAATTTAAGCCGTCATCGAATGTGATTGAAACAGCCGCTTTCCTACCGTCCGGCCAACCGAAAAGTTCACTCATACCATTCAACCCCCAATTCTACAGTATTCTGTGAAAACCTCGTTTAAAACATTTGAATCAACCACGCCTAAATGTAGCAATACCCTATACCTAAACCCTAAACAGTCACCCTTTCCAATAGTTATGGAACCGTTTAAAGACCTATCTCCTTCAAAATAAGAGATGCCGAATGGGTTTGCCGCGAACAATCCGTAGGCTCTAACATGCCAGTAGGTTGGGTGTCTCAAATTACTAGGATAATCGAAAACCGCTACGCCTACAGTCTTACCGCTTACAGAACCGGTGTAATCGCACCATTCAGCCCTCTTACCCCAGCACCCCTCTTCACCAAGACCTCCTCTAGAGTTTCTTATAGTTCCTCCAGCAATCTCCCTCACAGATGGTGCAACCCTTAAAGAGATTATCCCACCTTCTTTAGTATCTCCAAACCTAATATCGCTGTAACTCGCCGTAAAGTCGACCTCCACGTCTATGATTCTTAAACCATTCAAGGTTTTCCTAAAGGTAAACTTTTTAAATACGTCTACGACCGGGCTTCCAGTTTCAGCAATCCAGACCTCATCGGATTCAACTACTCCAAAATCCTCCGCATCTTCAATTGAAACCATTTTAACGATCTGCTTACCGCTTTCATGGGTTTCACTCCAAAAATCTACACCGTTAATATCTCCATGCGCAGTCCACATAGACCTGTGATGTACATGATCCCTAGGGCCATCCTCGGTTACGCATAAACCGCCCGGTGCATTCAACGGGTAGAAGTACGGTTTAAACTGTCTACGGTTATTGAAAAGGTACCTGGATACAAGTTCACCGTTTTCATGTACTTCAACAACATCACCAATCTTCTTCAACTCGAACGTCATACCAACACGGTCAACTAATCTTCAGAAACCTCTTAAGGGTTTCTAAGCTCTAAAGCGTTGGAAAAATTCAACATCAAACTTATGCTTCACTCAGCTTTTCAATGTCTCTGAAGAATGCGTTTAAACTAACTGTTGTCAATGTTTACACCGTAAAGCTCGAAAAGAAGTTTACCGCAAGACTCATAATGCCTCTTAGCTTTCTCATAGGCTATCGGTGCATAGTCTTTGAAGTATTCTACATCTAATCCTTTCTCATACCCATATCCAGCTAACCCCCTCAGCTCTGCGAGTTCGGAGATATTGGTAGCAAGCTCATCGAGTATTGAAAGGAACCATGTTGGAATACCTTCTACTTTAGAAATCCGCTTAAAAATTGCACTCACATCATGCTCCCTCGGATACTCCATTCCCAGAGCTATTAAGACGGCTTTAGATGCCTGTTCAATAGCCATCTGTGAAGAGTAAACTACGTCATCCCATCTCTCATCCTCTAAGGCTCTAAGTGCACCTTTCAACCACCTCTTACCCCTTTTCAAAGCGAAAACTGCGAGGTCTACGTTCGTAAGCTTATTCAAGCGTTATCACTTCTCCAGCTCTCAAATCCTTTAAAATCCAGTAGAATTTGCGATTCGGCAGCGTAACCCTCACCGAGCCCATTTCCTCCAACTTCTTCTTCAAAGATTGAAGCAGTCTAGTAAGAAAGTTGCCTTTATCGTAGAGTATTATCCCGTCGATTATTGCATCTAAGTAT
>CALKCG010000184.1 GCA_938082915.1 uncultured archaeon
TAAACGTAAACCAAATAATCGCGCTCTAACAAAGATCTTTGCAATCAGCTGCTTTCTACAAGGATTATACGAGGTTCTTGTTGAAAGAGAACCTAAGGATGAGTAAGAGCTTAAGGATGTTACCTTATATTCCGCAGAAACTTACTTAAGCATCAGAGGGATTCGGGTATCTTCCAGAAGCCATCGACTTCTCAACTGAAACCTCTCTAAGTTGTAAGAGCCACAGCATGGATAAAAAGGATATAGAAGTTAACTACCCAGGAGTTGCCGTCGAATTCAAGGATGTTTTTAAACCCATGTTGCAGAGCCCCCTTCCATGACCTACATTTTAAAGTGTAGGCGCATAAACACTACCGAGCCCCTCATCTGAGAAACTTTCTTAAATTTGCAATTATTTATTGATTCATAGATGCAAGTTGCGTAATCGCTATTATCTCGAAATATCATACTGTAAGCGTGCTTGAGTTATAACTTTTTAATGTGCTTCTCAAATTATTTTTCGTAATAATTTTATTGGTGGTTGATCCATTATGGGAGTTCCATGGATGCTGACTTTGTAAAAGATAGTCTTAAAAACCAAAAATATTTCATTATAGGGGATAACGGATTAATTGATGAACTCGGATAATAATGGTGAAGAAAATAAGAAGAAGGTGTGAGACTTTCTATGCTTGCGAAGAGTGCAGATTAGCCTACAGAGAGAAGTATTGGGCTGAAAAATGTTGGGAATTCTGCTCTAAACATCATTCATGCTCATTGGAAATTGCTGAGCATGCCTTAAGCATAAATGATGATTAATTCTCTTTCACAGCCTTGACAGTTGGGGAATGTGAGCAATTAAATATAGTTTATTTCAAGAGTTATTTTAGCATGACCTTCGCAATATGCATTTTTTTAACTTAAGCTAAGTCCTCATTTGGACAAGTAGCGTTCTAAAGTTTAGATTTATTAATTTTCACCGCATTAAATAATTTAAGTGGAATGTTGGACATCAAATCTATTTTCCCAGCTTTGATGATTTGCCTAGTCGTATCTTCTCTTATACTGGCCTACTCGCGCAATTTAACGGGCGATTGGAATCCCGAGGAAATAGCTTTAGAAGCTGTGAGAAAGTCTCCGACTTTTAAATACGATGGCATCGAAGATACCTTGAAGGTAGTGGGTAGTTTTAAACCCGATGAAAATACTTGGATTGTCGTAGTCAGTTTCACGTGTAGGCATTCGGGTTACGGTGATAGAACTGGGAAAATCGTACTCCAGGTTTTAACTGAGCATAAGGCTAAAGTTAAAATCGTAAACGGTTCTGTTGTTGAACTGGTCTTAGACAACGTTTGGGATGAATTGAATCAGAAACCTTTCTAAACCTTTCTTTCACGTCAACCATTTAAAAACTACTGGAGAGCCATTCAAACCATTATGTTGAATAGACCTACCAGTCTAATAAAATCGATGGCGTGCTTTTCAAATTCAGGAAAGCGACGGGTTAAAGGGAAATCGCATGAAGTGATTGTAGACAAATTAGTAAAACCCATATCGGAAGGTGAAAAGTTAAATACTGCGAAAAACGACTATGAAAACTGAACAGTAGAGAAGACGAGGGGATACATTAGGGTGTAATTGCCGGGGTCACCTAGTCTGGTAGGGTGCAGGCCTGCTAAGCCTGTGCTCCATACGGGGCTCGTGGGTTCAAATCCCACCCCCGGCGTGAATATTAATAACTCTTCCGCTTTCAGATAGAAAAGTATTAAAGTTCGTCTAACTAATCTTTGAGTTCGACATATTCCATGGATACGATCTTAGACCCGGCTTTAAGAGCCATATTGAGTTTATGCGTACTCATCGTTATAGCTAAAATCACCGCAGAAATATTTACTCCCCTCAAGATCCCCATCCTAGGAGAACTGCTTGCTGGTATGGTATTTGGTCCTTATGCTTTAGGAGCCGCCATCACGATCTATGGAGTACCTCTTGTAGAATTTAATGAAATGGTCTTTGCATTTGCGGAGATAGGCGGGATCGTTTTGCTCTTCCTTGCAGGGCTTGAAACATCGTTTGCTGAATTGAAAGAGGTTTTATGGTCTTCCATTTTAACCAGTTGCGTAGGTGTTGTTTTAACATTCCTCTTAGGTTATTTGCTCAGCATATCCTTTGGGCTATCCCCTCAGTCTGCCATAATTTTAGCGGCATCAATCTCCGTAACAGGTGCCGCCGTCACCGTACGTATTTTAGAAGACCTTCACCTCACATCGACGAAGGAGTCGCAAATAGTCATAAACGCTGTAATGGTTGACAGCACCTTCGGCGTCATTCTTCTCGCATTAGCACGCTCGATTGCATTAAACTCGACATTCCCCTCCTTTTCCAGTATACTGGAAACGGCTTTAAAGGTGACCCTGCTACTGGTAGTAATACTTGCAGTAGGAGCTTACGCCATCCCCTACGTTATTGATCGATCCGGGTTGAGGGTTGCGGGAGGCATTGAATCTCTAAGTATCGCATCCTGCTTCTTCCTAGCCGCCTTAAGCCAAGCTATAGGGCTTTCATCCTACGTGGGTGCTTTAATAGCCGGGATGGCTGTAGCAAGGGCTAAATCCATTAAACGTGTAAGAGAATTCACGTCAACAATCGCCTTAATCTTTTCGCCCATGTTCTTTGGAGTGATGGGCGCTGCCGCAAACCTCGCCAGCTTTAACCTGTCGTCTGCAGGTTTACTCGCCGCTCTTACTTCTATAGCTATGATTGGAAAACTCGCAGGCTGCACCTTACCAATCCTCCTCCTATCGAGGAGGAGCTTTAAGGCCCTTAACGTAGGGATGGCTATGATTCCTAGAGGTGAAATAAGCATAATCATAGCATCTATAGGTCTCGCGTCTGGGATCATAACGCCAGACTTGTACTCTACGATTGTCATCATGACGCTGATATTAGCCTTCACATCCTCCATACTCTTACATAAATACTGCAGTGCAGCATTTGAGCAGTTGCAACTCACGCAGGAAACGCAGAAATAACGCTGTATCTTCGAAATAAGCCGATAGAATGTGGACAGTAGACTCAAATCCCCTATGCTTAAGCTTATCGCAAAACTCAAGGAAAACCCTATTCTAGCCCCGTTCCACTTAAACGTTTTCAATAAACCCCGTAAAAGAAGCTTCAATACCTTTCTCTACTATACGCTATACATTTTACCTCGGATACCCAATTTAACTCCCTAAAAAGGGCTTCAGCGAGGCTATAGGCATATCTCCCTTAAATGTGCGGTGTGTGCTTTATATCATGGATGCTGGAATGCCTTCAGGCTTGTAGGCAATTTTCGGCTTTAGTCCTCTATTCCTTAAGAGTTTAACGACGTGTGGATAAAGTATTACGTATTCCTCATCCACTTCTTCTGAAAGCAGGGGATGTATGTTTGCTAAACGGATTTTTAGACTTTCATAGTTTTCACTGCTACTAAAGCTTAGCATAACCGCCGGATAGATTCGTCTACCCGGCTCTAATCCAGCATCTACAAGGTTTTTCAAAGCCTTCAACTGGTATTGAAAGAAACTCGACTCCGCCAATGTTAGCATGTGGAATTCTTCTTCATTCGTACCTTTAATGGAAACTCTGACGATTAGATTCTTATATTTTGCAAGCCCTTCCGCGTAGGTTTTATCTGCACCTATTAGAATACCGTTTGTCTCAAGTATGAACGTGTAATTGGTACCTTCAAACAACTCCAGCAATTTCAAAACGTGCTCCCTCGAAATAGTAGGTTCTCCCCCACTCAAC
>CALKCG010000185.1 GCA_938082915.1 uncultured archaeon
GGCATCCATGCGATGAACCCTATTAAGACGCCTATCCAGAACGGCGATACAGCCTTCTTAGCTACAGACTCCTTAGGAGCTGTTACCACATTCATCAAAAGCCTATGCGCAGCATCTGCATGCATGAACGGAACCTTCTCAACATCCATCCACTGTCTTCTGAACAACGTTGCGAAAGACGTCAGAAAGAGACCCCACACAATAAAGTAAAGCCAGTGGAAGATTATCATAGGCATTAAATCAGCCCATGGAACTGGTACCCCACCCCGAACTATCGCCTTGGCCACGTCTATCGGTGGAGCCATATACCACGGGACGATGCTGTAGGTAATTTCAGGAGGATTGTGAATTCTATGGCTTATGAAAGCGCCGAAGCTCGAACACATCTGATTGGCGTCTGCTCTACCGAATAGGAAGGATATCGGTAGGGCTGCCACGTAAAGCCAAGTCAACGTAGCCGTGCTGATCTTCCTCTTGAAAAGCCTTCCAAAGGCTCCGGCGAAGTAGAAGCATATGAACGGTAGAGATGTCAAAGCAGCATAACATATAACCGTTATACCTAAAACCGCAGGATACGAAAGCGTGTTTGTGACATTCCACCACTCGCCTAGAAAACCGATGAGAACAATGAAAGGTATTAGAAAATGCCACGGGATCTTCTCTTCTACAACTTCCCTAGTCACCTTCCCACTAAAAATTTTTATATTTTTCATAAAAAACTTTTAAGATTTTTCTGCATTTTTTTAGAGCTTTCTGTTTAAATTTCTAGAGCTACTTGGATACCTGACATGTTGACTTTTCAAAGTCATCTTTAAAATCTACACACAGCTATAAGACAGCCCATTTTAATCCGGAACTTATAAATTCATCGACTTAATGTACAGCGGACACGGTGAAGAGTATATATGCTTACAAGGGATCCCACATACAGTTGTAAACATTTGAAAATATTAAAAAGGCTTGAACAAGTTCATGACAGTTATGCGTTTTCCAGAAAGTCACGGTTAATTGCTTCGAGAGACTCGTTTTTCACGGGATGTCAAACTATAATTGTTGTCGCTTAATTAAATTCAGGTTAAACATTGGAATCCACACGATCATGGGTCCCGGCTCTCTATTAGCCCATGCGTAATAGGGTATGGCTGTAAATTTAGCTGGCTTAAGTTTTGCCGTGGCTTCTTCAATGCTGGAGTATAGGGAGGTTGAGGTTTTCTCAACTGTGAAGCCGTCGCATTGAATTGTGCAAATGCCACCGAGTAAATCTGGTCTTCGCGTAATGTTGAATGATGGGTTTGGAGAAAGTATTAAATCCCATACGTCGGAACCCGGATTATCCGCCTGCTCTACACAGTAGACGAGAGGCCCTCGTTTTAATGCTACTCTGCAGTAGTTCTCCAAAACGTGTAGGTGGGATGTTAAGACGTTCACCCGCATATCCAAATCCATCGATATTACGTCTCCCTTCTCCCAGACCCTCTTAATCTCTAAGTACTGTGGAGGTTTTAAATCGCAATCTAAGGGTTTACCGTTTAAAGCTACAGTCGTCTGTAAACTCCACCCTGGAATACGTAGGAATATTGAAAACTCTGACAATTTTTCAGGATGCACGGTTACTTCAACGTGCCCATCCCAAGGATAGTCAGTATTCTGAGTCAACTTAACAAGTCCACCGTTAAATTCTATGGTCGATTCACTAGATGCGTAAATATTTATCCATACTCCGTCACATGAAACGCTGTAAAAGTAGCCTGGAATTGATGCTATAAGTCTCGCTATATTCGGTGGACAACATGCACAATCGAACCATCTACTCCTCCTATGCGCTCCCCTATCTGCTAGCGGGTTGACGTAGAAGTATGTTTTACCGTCTAGACCTATCCCTGCTAGAGCTCCATTATATAGAGCCAGCTCCATTACATCAGCGTATTCTGCTTTACCAGTTGCTAAGAGCATACGCCAATTCCACATGACGTTTGCTATAGCAGCGCATGTCTCAGCGTAGGCACGTCTATTAGGTAATTCGTAGTTTTCACCGAACGCCTCTCCCTCATACCTAGAACCTAATCCTCCAGTAATATACATTTTGCAATTAACCATGTTTTGCCATAGACGCTCCAAGGCTTTTAGAAGACTTTCATCCCCAGTCTCCATATAAACGTCTGTAGCTCCACAGTTTAAGTAAACGCTTCTCACAGCATGACCAACCATTTCATCAAGTTCTCTGAATGGTTTATGGTCTATGTGGTATGGGCTTCCACCGATTAAGCCTCTACCACGGTTGTCTATGAAGGACTTCGCTAAATCTAGAAAAGAACTTGTACGGGTAGTTCTATAAAGTTCCACGAGTGCCATTTCAACTTCAGGATGCCCAGGTGTTCCTTGTCTTTTACTTGGACCAAATACGCTGAGTATGTGATTTGCCAGTTTAATGCTTACATTTAGAAACGTCCTCTTACCCGTTGCCCTGTAATGGGCTATGGCTGCTTGGATTAGATGACCAGCGCAATACAATTCGTGCATATCACGTAGATTAGTCCAACGTTGAACCTTTCTTTCAAACGTAAAATATGTATTTAAGTACCCATCCGCATCTTGGGCATCCACTATCTCGCTGATCACACTGTCCACCATTCTTCCTATACGGCTGTCGCCATCATAAGCTAAAGCGTAAGATGCCGCCTCAATCCATTTATAGACGTCTGAATCGTTGAAGAATAGTCCTTTAAATTCCGTTTTTATCTTCCCAGCCGCTCTGCGGAAGTTATCTACCCTCCCCGTTTCTTCAAGTAGTTCGTATTGTGTAGGAAGCGTCACCTCTATGAGGGTTTTTATTCTAGGAGCCCAGAAACCATCATTAAGTTTAACCGAATCTATGGGTACGGGTTTAAGCAGTGAATGCGGACTTTGAGAACTATCTACTAAAACGCATTTAGACTTCAATCACACCACATTTAAACTCTTTTCCCCCTCAAGAGAAAAATTTATAGGCTCCCTAATCTCAACCGATTGAATGTTCTTAATTAACACAATAACACTCTCGTTTAAAATTAAATTTCCACGGGTCTCCAACACCTTAAGATTTCCAACGCATTGGATGTACCTATACGTTCAACACCCATTTTTATGAATTGAAGAGCTTTTTCAAAAGAGGAAATTCCACCAGCGGCTTTTATCTTCGCTCTCTTAACATTCCTCTTTATGATTTCAATATCTTCAATTGTAGCGCCGCGTGGGCCAAAGCCAGTGCATGTTTTAACGTAGTCGGCTCCCGCCTCATCAACTATTCTGCATGCTAATGCTATTTCCTCAGCGGTTAAATATCCCGTTTCAATTATCACTTTAACCTTTACATCTCTGGGTTTTGAAACCTTTAACACGGCTTCTATGTCTGATTTAACCCCATCGTAACACTTAGATTTGAAAAACGGGATGTTCATAACCATGTCTATTTCGCAAGCGCCATCATTTATGGCTTGCTCAGCCTCTAAAACCTTTAACTTAGTAGTTGATGAGCCAAATGGAAAACCTACGGTTGAACATACCTTCGTCTCAGATCCCTTAAGCAATTTAGCTGCATACTCCACCATGACCGGTAAGACGCAGAAAACGCCTATATTGTTCTCTCTAGCGGCTTTAGCCGCTGCCTCTACATCTGTACGATCATGTATAGGTTTTACTAGAGCGTAGTCTATCATGGATGCAAGCTTTCTAAGTGTAAGAATCATACGAAGATTAAATTTACCAAATCTGAAAATTAAATCTTCACTCGATTTCAGTTTAGCAGAAGCCTATACTGTGACGGTATCGAAGCTAAAAATTAATGGAGGGGTTTATTCGAATTCCCATACTTATACATTGTCTTTAACGGTATCTACCATACTTATGTACGAGTTCTATTACGCGTTTATAATTTTGGAAGCTTACATTTTTTGGAATGGAGTGGTCTGAGTGGTATATGTAGCCTCCGCCCTGCTTTGCAAAGGTGATCTTTCTCTTAATCTCCTCCTCTATGGGTTTGGGTTCGTCTAAAGCCATGAGTCTAACATCTATACCTCCCATGAAAGTCATTTTGTCTCCATATTTCTCCTTAAGCTCTATGAGATCCATGCCCGCTTTAACTTCTAAAGGTTGTAGAACGTCTATTCCTTCTTCTATGAAGTATGGTATTAAGTCTTTCACGTTGCCGCAGCAGTGAAGAAACACGTACATTCCTCTAGACTTGAAAAACCTGCATAATTCTTTAAACACTGGATGTAACTGTTCTTCATAATGCCTCGGCGAGAAAAAGAGCCCACCTCTATAACCTAAGTCGCAGTATAGGAATGCTCCGTCGAATTTGAAACCTCCTCTAATCATGATGTCGCACATATCCATGGCGAGTTTTGCGTCAGTCCAATACATGTCTTTAACCCATTCAGGGTCTCTTATGACGGCTTTAAGAAGCTCCGTAGATTTGACATAATTTTGAATTTTATCGTATCCTACGGCTACACCATACATTATAAACCTTCCACGACTCCTCTCCCTATGGTAGGAATTTAAGGATGAAACCCAGTCAACCCTCCTTTCACTAGGCTGAAGCCTAACCTTAATCTTCTCCCAATCCTCTCTAGTTTTACAAGGCCAATCTATTATCTCTGGAGTCGTAGAGTAATCCTTATGATTCCTACGAATTCCTCCGTATGAAGTCCTCTCAACTATGTACTCCTCATCCTCGTGGATAACCTCCACGGGGAACATGGGAGACGTATCCGCGCCGAACTGTGCGATTTCGTAGCCGAAATAGTCAGCGGGAGATTGGCCATCAGGTAGACCTTCTCTTATCCACCTATTGACTGTAGCACCCCATGGACTATCATGTATGGGTATTCTATCTAACTTATCCTCTCTATGCTCTAAAGCGGCAATAACCCTTTCACGCGGCGTCAAATTGACCACGTCGATAGTATATTTATCTAAAGTTTGCTTTAAAAATTACTCAAGCATCTTAAGCACTTTAACAATCGACGTGTTCGTCCTCAAGCGAAATTCTTGCATTTTCGTGGAAGACTGTGGAAAAAGTTATGGCAGCCGTAAAAGTCCCAGTTGAGAGTGCACTGCATTATCCAGCATAAAAACGATGAGGAAAAATTTACATTCCGCCAAACCTAATTTTTCAGTTGGTGTCAAATTGCCAACCCGTTTAAAGTTTGGAGTAGTAGGTACGGGTGTAGGTAGTAGCTTCATATCTGGGGCTGCATCTGAGCTCGCTAAAGAAGGTGTTCTAGAGCTTACGGGCGTTGTAGCTAGGAATAGAGCTAAAACCGAAGAATTTGCTAGAAGATACGGGTTTAAAGCTACGTATTCAAGCATCTACGATATGATAAGCTCGGAGAGGCCTGATATAGTAGCTGTCTCAGCCCCCCACTACGCACATTTTCAGATAGCTTTAGAGGCGATAGAGAACGGTGTTAATGTACTCGTAGATAAACCTATGGCCATTAACTTGAGGGAGGCTGATGAGCTTATAAGGAGGGCTGAAACTAAAGGCGTCAAGCTCGGTGTAATCTTTCAATCTAGATTCGACGACTCATTCAATTTTGTGAAATCTCTTGTAGATGAAGGAGCTTTCGGGAAGCTGATAATGGGCGAAGCTGTAGTTGAATGGTATAGAACTGAAGAATACTATACAGGTAGTTCGTGGAGGGGTAGGTTGGCTACAGAGGGAGGTGGGGCTTTAATAAACCAGGCAATTCATACGATAGATCTGCTTCTGTGGATTATGGGTGAGCCGGAGTCCGTCTGGGCTAAAGTAGATACCTTGGGACATAATATTGAGGTTGAAGATTTAGCTGTAGCTGTGGTTAGGTTTAGAAACGGTGCATTGGGCGTTATACAGGCTAGTACTGCTACGTATCCTGGTCTACCTACGAGGTTGGAGGTTCACGGTTTGAAGGGAACCGTTACGGTCGAAGGCGATGAAATCAAGTTTATGAAGATTACTGAAGAAATCCCAAGCCTGAAGCCTCCAGTTAAAAAGACGGAGGGTCTTAAATCATGGGAGAGACCCGAAGCAGTTCCCATAGAGAATCACAAACGCCTCTTGAAAGACTTCGTCGACGCAGTTTTAGAGGATAGAAGGCCGCGGGTAGATGGTTATGAAGGACGGAGGAGTCTAGAACTCATAAGAGCGATCTATAGATCTTCCAATACTGGAGAAGTTGTGAACCTCCCCTTAAAAGAATAACATTCCCCATTGTACGTGAGGAGCACATCTAAACATTAATCTACTTCTTCTGGCTGATTATCTTTCTGTATGGATGTATTAGGTTATACGAAGCTTACGTTGAATGACTTCATAGATAAGTATATGAGCTTTCTCAAACAGCCGAGCATCTCAGCGAAGAACATAGGTGTAAATGAGTGCGCTCTTCTCCTGAGAGACCTAATGGAAGACATGGGCATTTATGCTGATGTTGTTCAAAGCAAAGGCAATCCATTAGTTTATGGTGAAGTTAAATCTCAAGAATCGGATAAAACCCTTCTAATTTACAGCCACTACGATGTTCAGCCTCCAGACCCCTTAAACGAATGGGTCTGCTCGCCATTTGAAGCGAAAATGATTGACGGTAGGATTGTAGCGAGGGGTGCCTCAGATGCGAAGGGTAATATAATGGCTTTTCTAAAGGCAGTCGAATACTACGTTAAGTATGAGAAGTCAATCCCGGTAAGCGTTAAGTTTCTCTTTGAAGGTGAAGAGGAAATTGGAAGCCCCAATCTCCCAGATTTCGTAGAAACCCATAAAGACCTCCTCAAAGCAGACGCCGTCGTATGCTGGGATGGAGGGCTTCACCCATCGAATAGACCAACGATCTGTTTAGGCGTTAAAGGTATTTTATACGTTGAGCTCAAATGTAAAACCGCTAAAATAGATGTGCACTCCTCTTACGCACCCATAGTTGCTAATCCCGCTTGGAGACTCGTATGGGCTTTAAACTCCATAAGATCCCCAGATGGGCGGATAAAGGTCAAAGGTTGGTACGACGACGTTCGCCCCATCGCGTTGGAGGAAGCCAAACTCATTTCGGAGCTCCCTCCTGAAGATGAAGAGGTCGTAAAGGAGCTTGGGATTGGAGAGTTTCTTGGGGGAGTTAAAGGGGTTGATGCGCTCAGGAAGCTTATATGTGAGCCGACTGCTAACATAGCCGGTTTAAAATCCGGTTACATTGAAGAGGGGTCCAAAACCGTTTTGCCTTGTGAAGCAACTGCAAAATTGGACTTCAGATTAGTGGTGGATCAGAAACCGGATAAATTGTTGGACCTGCTTAGAAAGCACTTAGACGTTGAGGGCTTCGGTGATATTGAAATAGTCAAATTGGGTTCTCTCCTACCTTCTAAGACGCCCCCCTCCGCATCTGTAGTTAAAGCATCTTCACATGCGGCTGAGGAAACGTACAAGGTTAAGCCGATACTGTATCCAAATGCTGCTGGGTCTGGTCCCGATTACGTATTTACAAGTATTTTACGCTTAGAATCCGTTTGGACTGGATGCACTCCACCATTGTCTAAAGCCCACGCACCTAACGAATTTAATACAGTCGACCATTTAATCAAAGGGGTCCTATATGCCACCAACATACTACGTGAATTTAAGGCGGTAAGATGGAGAGATATGTGAAAGTTGACTGTCCGTATACAGTCTTATCGCTAGTCTCCATTATACAGCTGTAAGCTCAACTCCATACTGAGCCGCTTGAACGTATATAACAAGGCTGTCAAATCCATCTTTAATCTTAAAGTAGGGTAATTTCAACGAAGCTACCATCAGGCATCTGAACACGTAAAATACTCCTCTCTAAACTCGACATACAGACCATGCCAGAACGTCGCTGAAGAAATCGTTCAAGTCTTTGCCATGGGCATTCTTCATAGAGTCTAGCAATTCTTGTAGATAGGTTGAATCTAGGTCGTAAGAAGAGTTTTTCCATCATTTATTGGATGCCTTCTTTCACAATATTTTTAAGCTTTTCGAAACTTAAACATTTGAAACTATAGGTGAGTGTTTAAATGGTCGCTATGAACGTCGTTGAAAAAATTCTATGTAGAGCCTCAAGTAGAAGTGTGGTGGAGCCGGGTGAGATAATAAGGGCTAAAGTTGACCGTGTAATGTTTCACGACCTCACTGGTCCTTTAACGGTCAAAGCCTTTGAGGAAATAGGCGTTTCCAAGGTCTGGGACCCGGATAGAGTAGTCGTAATCTTCGACCATTTAGTACCCCCGAATAGTGAAAGGGCTGCTTTAAACCAGAGGACCATCAGGGAATTCGTCAAAGAACAGAAGATTAAGTGGTTTTACGATATTGGTAGAGGTGGAATATGCCATCAAGTCATGGTTGAGAAAGGTCATGCTAAGCCCGGTGAACTTATAATAGGGGCGGACTCTCATACATGCACATATGGTGCTGTGGGGGCTTTTTCAACGGGTATGGGGGCTACGGATGTAGCTGCGATTCTAGCTACTGGTGAAACCTGGCTTAGGGTTCCAGAAACAGTCTGTATGGAAATTGACGGTGAACTGGGAGATATGGTTACTCCTAAGGACGTGATACTCCACATCATAGGGTGTTTGGGTGTTTCAGGCGCTGTCTACAAGGCCGTTGTTTTCAAAGGATTTACCGTTGAAAAGATGAGTGTAAGTGGACGTATGACCATGTGTAATATGGCTGTTGAAATGGGCGCTAAAACTGGAATCGTTGAACCAGACCACGTTACTGAGCAGTTTTTCAAGTCTAAAAACATACCGTATAGCTCTGGATTCGTCAGCGACCAGAATGCCACCTTCGATGAAACTCACACTTTTGACGTTTCAAAGTTGGAGCCTCAAGTAGCGTGTCCGAATTCCGTAGACAACGTTAAACCGGTATCTGAAGTTGAAGGTATTGAGATAGATCAAGCATACATAGGCTCTTGCACCAATGGGCGTCTTGAAGATTTAAGATTGGCCGCCAGAATAGCTAAGGGTAGAAATGTCAAACCTGACGTTAGGGCGATAATCGTTCCGGCTTCCCAAGAGGTATACCAAGAAGCGTTGAAAGAAGGTTTAATCGAAATCTTCCTACAGGCTGGTGCCCTAGTCTGCAATCCAACATGTGGCGCCTGCATAGGAGCACACATGGGTGTTATAAGCGAAGGTGAAACGTGTATAGCTTCGATAAACAGAAACTTCATCGGGCGTATGGGCAGTCCCAGGGCCAAAGTTTACTTAGCTTCTCCGGCAACAGTTATGGCTTCTGCTTTAACAGGTGTTATAACAGACCCTAGAAGGGTGGCGACATGATAGTAAGAGGTTCGGTTGTAAAATATGGAGATAACATAGATACGGACGTTATAGTGCCAGGCAAATACCTCGGTATAACAGACTACGAAGAGCTTGGAAGGCATGCTTTAGAGGGGATAGACCCAGACTTCTCCAATAAGATTAAGCAGACTGGTATTCTAGTTGTCGGTGAAAACTTCGGATGTGGGTCTAGTAGAGAAGAAGCTCCAGTAGCTTTAAAGTATGCTGGTGTTAAATGTATAATCGCTAAATCCTTCGCCAGAATATTCTACAGAAACGCTATAAACATTGGTCTACCCATAGTTGTATGCCCAGAAGCCTCTGAGAAATTGGACAACGGCGATATTGTCACAGTAAACTTGGCAGAAGGGGTGATAATCAATACGTCTAAGAATGAGGTCTATAGAACCAAAGTGCTTCCAGAATTCATATTGGAAATACTTAAAGATGGCGGTTTAGTAGCCTACCTTCGGAGGAGGTTAACCTGAAAACATATAAAATCGCCTTAATACCCGGCGATGGTATAGGTCCAGAGTTAACAGAAGCAACTATGATGGTTTTAAACGCTGTTGAAAATACTTTAGGTTTAAACGTCGACTATGAGCTTCTCGAAGCTGGAGATAGATGTCTGCAGATGTATGGTGTTGCATTACCCGAGGAGACGGTTAAATCGATTATGAAGTCGGATGCTACGTTAAAAGGTCCTGTAGGTGAAACAGCAGCCGCGGTCATAGTGAAACTTAGACAGCTGTTAGACCTCTATGCAAATGTTAGACCGTTTAAATCCTACCCGAATGTTCCATGTTTAAAGCCTAACATAGACTTCGTAATCATTAGAGAGAATACTGAAGACCTCTATAAGGGCTTTGAGTATAGGCTGGGCGATGTGGCTGTAAGTCTAAGGGTAATAACTAGAACCGGGTCTGAACGTATAGCTAAGTATGCATTTGAAGAAGCTGTTAGAAGAAGTGTTAGACGTAAGGTTACAGCCGTACATAAGGCTAATGTTTTAAAAGCCACGTGTGGTCTGTTTGCCGAAGTTTGCCGAGCAGTTGCTAGAAACTACCCTAATATTTCATACGGAGAACTTTACGTCGATGCTGCGGCGATGTTTTTAATAAAGAAGCCTGAAGACTTCGACGTAATCGTCACTACAAACATGTTTGGAGATATATTGAGCGACGAAGCGGCTCAGCTTGTAGGTGGATTAGGTGTAGCTCCCTCCGCCAATATCGGGGAAAAATATGGTCTATTCGAACCCGTTCATGGAGCGGCATGGGATATTGCAGGTCGAAACATAGCCAATCCGAGTAGCCTCATACTAGCAGCTAAGATGATGTTTGAATGGTTGGGCTTTAAAAACAACGATGAAGTTTGCTTGGAGGCAGCTAAAGTCATAGAAAAGTCTCTCGTGGAGGCTTTCAGAAGGAGATACGTAACCCCCGATTTGGGAGGAACTTTATCAACTAAGGATATGGGTTTGAAAGTCGCCTCTCTAATAGGAGAAGCCGCCTCGTGTAAAGACCCTTAAGAGGGGTAAGCTTTTTAACGTCAAGCTTCATTTTATTCAATCATGCCTCCTCGTTATATAAGGATATTCGACACTACGCTGCGGGATGGTGAGCAGACACCAGGCGTAGCTTTAACGGCTGAGGATAAACTCATCATAGCGCGTCAATTGGCCAATCTAGGTGTGGATATAATTGAGGCTGGTTTCCCGATTACCTCTAGGGGTGAAGCTGAAGCCGTTAAATTGATAGCTAAAGATGGTTTAAAGGTTGAAGTTTGCGGCCTAGCTAGAGCTTTAAAATCCGATATAGATGCTGTGATAGATTGTAGTTTAAGCAGCATACACCTCTTT
>CALKCG010000186.1 GCA_938082915.1 uncultured archaeon
CAGACAAGGCTTAGGGAGGATATGGTGAAAGGCTTCAGAAGACTCGACGCTAGAATAGATTCTCTTGAAAGAGGTATGATAAGTGGCTTTGGCGAATTAAGCAAGTTTGCCGGTTTAGCGTTTGAAGAGTTTGTTAGGAAATTTCTAACTGCAAAATTGAGAAAGTCTGGTGAAATACCTGAGCAGGCGGAGCTGAAGAAGGGTGTAATCGATGGGGAGGATGTAAACATCTTCTTAGAGGAGCCGTTGATAGTTGGAGAAGCCACTGGATACGCTGATTCTACTGAGGAAATAGTGAAACTGCTGAAGAAGGCTGAGATAGTTAAGGTGAAGTATTCTAAGGAGCCTAGGAAAATTCTAGTAATATTATCGGCGAAGAGAGAAGTAGCTGGGGAAATAGAGAGGATAGCCGATAAGGAAAGCGTAGAACTCATAATAGGGAAAATCATAGATTAGTTTAGGGAGCCTCCTTCGGCATGGTTTAGTATAGCTACTGATTCTACCAGCTTTTAACAACTTCCACGTCTGTTCATCTCCGCTTTCGGAAAACCTATTACTCAAATACTCAATAGCCTTAATCTTGCCTTGTACAATCCACCTCTCCATAGCTTTTCTCGATGGTTGAAGTTGGTCTTCATCAATTTCTCCGTCATCCATTAGACCATAGATGCTAACACCTATTTAAGCCCATCCACTCTGAAGCTGTTGACTACGGCTAACATTTGCTTAAAGCACAACTTATTCAGAAAGAAGACCACATAACTATTAAGTTAGGAAAAGTAATAGGGGAATTTAAGAAATTAATGCCTTCTTAGGGATATTCTACAGAGCATGGTTCAGAACATAGGAATGGAAATCTGTTGTTGTTAAGCCCGTCAAGCAGATCTTTCCAATACTCCTGTTCAGCCCTAGTTCCCGACAATGCATTATATGCGTTGTCCAATATTTCACCTATCGTTATGAAGCCTGTTGGAACGTATGACGAAGGACCAACGTATACGATTGTACTGTTACTTAAGAATCCGTGTAAAACGTTTAGCTTCGTCGCGATAAGCTGGGCTGAAAGCATCCAACGTATATCTTTAGCTGTGACTTTAAGCAAATAGTTTCCAATCTGGGCTGTATTAGCGAAGGGTGGATAAGTCCATCCAGTTGGCTTGTAAAGATTCAACCCATTTAACAGCGATACATCGTCAGGAGTTATAAGGGCTTGACCGTTCTTATTAGCCCAGAAGCCCAACGTTTTACCTCCCTCGCCAGGTTTTAGACAGACGTTTCCAAAGTCTTTATCTGCGTAGGTTTCGCCTAGGACAACATCGAATTCATAGTAGACCTCTTCCGGAGCTAACTGAACCCACATTTCAGATGGCATGACTTCGACAACCTTGTAGTGTCCAGCTTCAGAAACCTTGAAAGTGTAGCCGCCTTCGCTACCCGTTTCAACCTCAGCTACGAGAACTCAATCGTTATCCTGTTTCCACAGTTGAATCTTCCAGCCTGCTATACCCACATCATCATTATCTCGCATGCCGTTTATATTGATATCGTAGAACTTAACACCACTAATCTCTGCTTCTTCAACTGGCGAGACATGTACTCTAACTGTCCAGCTGTCACTGCCCGTTGTTTTAGTATCACATGCGACAAAGGAGGCAGTATTTTCAACCGTATAGTCGCCAGGTGTATCATATGGTCCTATTGTCTTAGTGTACGTGAAGGTCTTGAGCAAAACGCCATAGGTGACGGTACCGAGACTGCCAGCGTAGTCGTCGCTAACGTCTATACGCTTGTCTACTTCTTCCATGTGTGCACTGCTGAAGTCGACATCTGCCGTGACGGAGAAGTCTGTAGTTCCTGTAGGAACATTAGTTCCATCCCACTTATAGGCGTAGTTTTGAATAGTCACAGTAGCCGTGTTTTTACGAGTCGAACCATTAGGTAGATCTGCAGTATAGTTTCCCTTTAAAGTACCTCCTGCCCCAAGCGTATACGGGAATGTTACTCCGAAATCTACGGTAGCAACTATGCCTGGCGATACTACATCTGTAATGTTTTTGATTGTCGCCGCTATCTGAGCCGGATTACACACGGTGATTTCTCCCGAAACCTTCCAGTCGCTGTCGGTATAAGTTGCATCCACGGTTATATTGTATTCGACAACTGCAGTTTCTCCGATCTTAAGCGTTAGCTCTGTCACATTAGCCTTTTTAACGATAGCCCAAGTGTACGTGCGGTTAAAGGAGGTAGACGCAGTCTTCGTCACTTCAAGCTCGTAACAGTTGACTGTAACAGCAGTCGAAGCGGACTGCCCAGTTTCCCGAATCGTCGCAGTATTCACGTTTTCCCTTTATTATCGCATGTGAAAGTCTTCTCATAAGTTACAGAGCCGCTTTCGCTGAAAACCCATGAGTAGCCATCAGTATCAGAAACATGAATCACGCCATTGACCAATGTTGGCTCAGTTGGCAGTTCAAAATCTGATTTAGGCTCCGGATCAAATTCTTCACCTAGATGCCCACTATGGTTTGTAATAGTAATCTTGGCGGCAACCCTGTATACCGCACCAGTTATCGGTGTGAATTCAATACAATATTCATAAATGCACGTTTCACCCGGACCAAGCTGTTGACCAGGTATAATGGTTTGGTATGCCTTAGGCAAAAGTTGGAATTGACCTCCACCCGTTTTATATTCGACTTGAACGACAATCTTCAAATTTTCAGTAGCTACATCTCCACTATTGGTGACGGTGACAATACCTTCTACCCATGTTTGTTCGGTACCTTCGCCTTTTGTCACCGTGATCGTGTATTGAGATTTGCCGGAATCGCCAGGGAAAAGATGCCAAGTATCGGGAGTTACGGATTTGACGATTGTCCATCCATACGTGATCGTCCAGTAGGCTTTTGCCGTCACGCTTGCCGATAGTGTTGTTCCTGCTTGACCGTCACCGATTGCACGTAGTATTGTAGGCGTTGTCGCTATAATCATAAGTAGTATTAGTAAGGCAGCGAGTGTTCTTTTCATTTAATCACCTCCTCTTTTTAGGGGGACTATCATCGCCTCGGGTTTTACCCTACGCTTTAACGGTGCTGATTCCCTTTTAGTCCCCCGGACACGTTTAAACGCATAAATGGTCGTTTTGACCTATGGATTTAAACGTTTATAAGCCATGCGAACAATCTGATACATACCTATAGGTATGTACTTGAAGATACATACTCTAGGGTTCTATAAGCTTAAATAGAGAACAATGGATAATTATCTGAATTGCTCGGGAAAGTCAGCAGAATAATAGAGTTTCTAGCTTTAGACGGCGGATGGCATACTGTTGAAGAAGTCGCTGGAGCCTTAGGTCAAAAAGTTGAGCAAACGTCTGAATTGCTTGGAAAACTGTCCACGTTCAACCTGGTAGAATTCGATGAGCAGGGTAGGGTGAGGGTGGAGCATAAGCTTAGAAGACTACTCCAGTAGAAAACTTAGAAGAGCTCTACCCTTATCCGTAGTCTTATAAGTTTTCAACCCTCTAGGCTCAGTTGAAACCTCCAAAAAGCCTGCTTCAATCAAGTAGTTCGAGTATTCTTTGAAGCGTTTAGAGTTTAAGTTTACACGGTATATTATCTCCGTTGTTTTCGCACCATTCAAAGCCGCCCGCAGAATACCGGCTATTATGTCAAACCCACCACGCCTCCGTGCAACACCAATACGCTTCAAAGGCTTTCCTGAAAAACCGCCAGCTTCGAAGCTTGAAGCCCTCTTAGACTTTAAATTACGCTTTTTAAGTTCGCTTAAAACTAGATTTCTTAGCCACTCGGAAGGCTTTAAACCATCGCTTAAAGCAAGCTGAGTAACAGGCTCTTTAACATCATGGTCTACTCTAAACGCAAGTATAGACCTTTTAGCCGACGCAGATACTTGAGATATACTTTATGTAAATGTTAAACAAACATTTACATAAACTTTCTAAGGATTTTTCACAATTATTCACCAACAGACATTGGAAAAATCCATATATAGCCTCGTAGACCCATACCTTAAGTTTCTCATATATTAATTTGAGAATACACCTGAAATGTTTAAAAAATTGATATTATACAAGCATAGTAAAAACGTGAATGTGAGAACCCATACGAGTAAACTTACACAAACACATTTCCATTGATTAGCCAGAGGAAGTTGACAAATATGATAACAATTGGCAAATATAGATTTATTATCAACAACTGTAGTTGAAGCCTGGATGACATTAGGTGCCCTTCACTCTAGAAGATGGAGGGTTTTACAGAGAATCTAGAGGCTCGTTTAAGCTCCCAAGTCCATAGCCGTAAAAGTCTAGAGCAACATATAGATATCCTAAGCTTCTAAGCTCAGCCTATATGGAAAAT
>CALKCG010000187.1 GCA_938082915.1 uncultured archaeon
GCTATAGGTATTGAAACAAAATTACTGTTACTAACCATTGCTTCGTCTATTAGGATTATTTCTTCAGTCTTTCTTCCCCTTATTTCTCCCTCCATGAAATCTAAGGATACTTTCACCTTAGTTTTGTCATACTGTATGAACTTTGCCCACCTCATGAACCCATAGCTATTGTGCCTTTCTTCTTTTTCAATGCCGTACCCTTCAGGCAGAATCGCCTTCAAATCATCTAGGTTCCAACCATCCTTCTTTCTAACGATGAAGACGCAGTCTCTTGTGAACCTTGAAAATTGGATGAAAGCTCTTAACGCATATCCTCCCGTGAGGATGAGCCTTGGATCAGTAAAGCCACCAGTCTCCTCAGAAAGGCGAAGAATCGCTTTTAAAAGTTCTCCCTCCCTTCTCTTCATCATCTCTATTGCTTTAGGCAAACTCCACCACCTTCTCAACAGCCTCCTCAATCAACTCCTTCACATCCACCTGCTCTAACCTAGCCGCTTTCATGTTGAACATTCTCCTTCCAATTTGTTCATCGAATAATCTGCAACCGTACTTTATGGCATTCCAAACTCTTACGTCAGTTCTCGATATCCTCTTCCATCTCGCTAATTCCTTTACCTTGTTGAATGAGATTTCATCCCTTCTAAAGTACAAAACTGCGAAGGCATCCAAGAAGGACCAGGCTGCAATGCAGCTCACCAAGCATGATTCTGGTGTTTCGATGAATAAGCTGTCGACTTCCCTGTACTCGTAAGGTATCTTATCATGGTACTCAACTTCAAAGATCCATCCTCTGTTCTTGCCAAATCTTTCTAAGGCTCTCTTGTATGCTGAATCCTCAACAGCTAATCGGTAAACGTTTCTATGAACGAAATCGTAGTTCCATATGCTCGCCGCTGTCTGCTTTATTAAAACTTTAAACCCTCTATCCCTTGTTAAAAAGTCCCATACATCCATATGTTTCTCGGGTAAGTAGTACCATCCCCAGTGGACGCGCTCTACTTCACCTAACCTTCTTAACCTATGCAAGTATTCCTTTGCCCTAGCATCTATTCTCTTAGCCTCGCTAACTGTGAACAAGCTTCCCCTCCATCTTTCCCTTAAGGCTGAACTGAACTGCTCTAAGTACATTGAAGTCACCTTTTATATTAAAATGGCACGTTAAATATTTTAACCCTTTCAAGATACTCCCATAGAGAGTCGAATCGAGTCCAAGGAGTTCAGATGCATAATACTCCATTCAAATAGAAGTTTGGATGATAGTGAGGAACCTCGCAATGCTCTTTTAAGCCTAAAACCTATTGCGTGTAGCCGTCAACTACTCTCTTTGGCAAAGACATCCCAACACCTTTCTAACATTTATTACTTAAACTCAAAATTATGGTTTGCCATCGGACTAGTGATTTCTCTTGATTTACCCCCGCAAATCCCCATTTTTTTCTTTCAATATTTTTATAGTTTAATGGCTTTTATCAACTCCATCATAGCTTTAGATACCGTTTTCGCGCCAACGTGTGAGACCAATTTGCCTCGCTGTTTGTCTTTAAGGTGTTCTGTCAAGTCCAGTGCGAGTTCGATCATGCTTGTCAGGTAACGCATCAGCGGCATCCCACCGTGGAGCATTTTATCGAGTACGTGGGCGTAAACCAATGGCTTCTGCCTTGCGTATATAGCTAGTAAGAACACGGTTACTGCTAACCCAGTGCTCCATGGGAGTTTTACGAGGCTTCTACCGTTTTTCCTATCAATTGAGTATTCGACTCTATTGGCGTCTAGGGTTAGGAGTATGTGTTTGTAGAGTTCAGACGCCCTTCTTCCTCATAGTCTGATGTAGTAGCGTGATTCGATGCTTGGAAATTTTATTCCTATCATGCGCCTCTTAGGGTTCTTCGACTGCTTGTATATCAGCCAGTATTCGCCCTCCGTCTTGACCACGAAAGCTCACCCCACTATCAGCATTGCTGAGAATAGGCTTAAACAAGCCCCCTCTCCTGTGAACATGTGGAGTAGAGAGAATCCATCGGATTCTAGGGAGACGTCATATCCGTGATCGGACAACACTAGGACCATGTAGTCCTCGGATAGGAGGTCTATTTCAAACGCTATATCCTCAATAGCTCTATAGAGGCTGACGGACATGTCTGATGTGCTTGGAAACTTCTCATACTGAGTTGTAGACCAGCTCATCCAACACCTCTCATGACAGTAGAGCCCGCCGCTTTAAACCTAGGCTATTTTAAAACTGCTGAGTATGGCTTAAGCTTAACTTCTTCGCATCTTTGATGAATTCGTCGACTCTCTCTAGCTCGAGTTTAATCTCTTCCACATCTACCACGCCCTCGTAGAAGACTTCACCGTGAAGTACCCTGAACCTTGCCATGTATCTGTCCCTAAGGCCTAACTCTTTAGCCCTAGGGTTTGTCTTCTCAACCTCTCTCAACATAACCCTTCTTTCATAGTGGCTCATTGGGAGTTTGCCCGTCAAGGCTAAAAGCAGACAATTTGTAGAATGCACGACGGCATTCCAAGCCTTCTCAGCGGAGTCTCGAATACGAACAATGTCACTTCTAGCCACTGCTTCTTCGAACTCAACCCTAGCAGCCTTAAGAAAGGCCTCCGCATCCTCGAAAAGCCCCATCATGAACTTATATAAACGTTCAAGCTTAAATACTTAAATCTACAGATCCCACGATGGTATTAAGTCAAGCTTAATTAGTCGTCCCCTCTGCTACAATCTCGCAGTTGGTAAGTGCATGACTTAAAACTCATGGGGGTTAAGTTCATGGATGAGAGAGTTAACTGTACTACGCTGATCTATTGGAATTACATAGCTTTACTGCCTCCATAGTCTTTCTACCTCGCTTCTAGGATAGAGATTACCAGTTGGAAGTTTAACGGCTCTGACGATTCCTCTTTTCTGCCACTTCTAGAGAGTCTTCAACTGAAACCCCGAGTCTCTTAACAACTTCGGAGGGAACGTAAAAGTTCTTCTTACATCAAAGAACCAATGGGGTTGAACTGGTGTTCTATCTCTTTTTGAAGCAGCTGAAAATCCTATTGTAAAGCCACATCTAGGTTGCACGTCCAGCTCAACGCGAAGCCTCTAACATCTACTCCAACCCTCACAATTGCCATTTAATTCTGAAGCTACTATGTGAATTTTAAGGTACCTTTGTACTTGAAGATGTAATCCCATAATAGGCTTCTAAAGCAGTTTCAAGTCCTTCAAGGCATCCTCCGTTATCTTCATCATCTCCTTCGCATAGTCCAACGTCGAACGTAGGTCTTCCAAGGCTTTCTTAACCCCCTCAACCACAAACCTCTTTACCTCTTGGTTTTCCAATACCCTCCTCCTCCACTCCTGCGTCGCATAGAAGCCCATCGTGACTCTTATCGACTCCATCGCCATGAACCTTGGGAGGAGGAAGGCCTCCCTAAAGTATGTGAGCGTTCTTTCGAGCTGCTCTCCACCATCGTCAAACGGGGTGCAAACCTATTCGAGCCTGAAAATGTTAAAGAAGTTATAGCACGGCAAGAGCGTTGGAACGTTAAAACCAAAGAGTTGGCCGTTGAGGCCTACAGTTGCTTTCTCAAGATGACGGGTGGGAGCTGGAGTCCACCGACCTACAAGCCCGTGAGAAAATTGCCTTTCATACCAACTGAACAGGAAATCGACCATTTGATAGCCGGGTGCAACCGAAAAACTGCCGCCTTCCTACAATTACTCAAGGAGACTGGAGCCAGGTGCGGGAAGGCTTGGTTGCTCGAATGGACCGACGTAGACTTCCAAAATAAGCTCGTGAGCACCACACCAGAAAAAGGCGGAGAGCCTAGGGCCATAAAGGTGAGCGAGAAGCTGATCTCCATGCTCAACACCCTTCCTAAAGTTCAAACGAGGGTTTTTCAAGGCTCCCCAGACACTTTGCGAGGTCGTTTAGGAGGCAGAGGTCGAAGATGGCCTTCAAACTCCAGAACAAGAGGATCGAGAAGATAACCTTTCACACGCTTAGGCATTGGAATGCGACCATGAAATACTACAAAACCAAAGACATCTTGCACGTCATGAGATTGCTTGGGCATAAAAACATCAACAACACTCTACTCTACACGCAATTGGTAAACTTCGAAAGCAATGAATACCACGTTAAAACCGCTTCGACCGCAAATGAAATCAAAGAGCTCCTCGAGGTTGGCTTTGAGTACGTGTGCGAAAAGGACGGGCTCATGTTCTTTAGGAAGCGTAAATGAAGGCCTACATTGAATGGGGCCTCTGGTGTTGTAGTGGGGCCGCTGGGATTTGAACCCAGGACCGCCAGCGCCCCAGGCTGGTATCCTAGCCATGCTAGACGACGGCCCCTTCTTTCAATCTATTAAGCTGGGTATGAGGGGTTTATAAGGGTTGTCTTTATTTTTTGAGGAGGCCGTTGAAAGTGCTTTTATAAGCCGAGTGCTTCTATTAGACTATTCAACGCTTCCTTAGAAGGTCTCTGCTTATATTGTTTAAGCCTATGCAATACTTCCTCCCTATTAGGGGATTCATGTAGTTTTTGAAAAGTGTTTGGCATTACACCCCTTATGAATAGGTAGCTGATCAGCGATGAAACATTTGAGGGCCTCCGGTTGGTGCTTGAAGAGCCGAAGTCTAGAATGACAGGCTCGTTGTCGGGTTTTATGAATACGTGCTTTGAAGCTCTACTCAGTTCACCATGGTCCAGTCCAACCATATCAAGCCTGTATGCATCCATTATCAGTTTAAATAGAACTCTTCGGATGGTATTTTCCTCTGTCCGGGCATTTATCCACTCCAGTATCGGCTTCCCATGTACAATCTCCATAAGTATCATGTCGTCCGTGTAAGATATGAGCTTCGGACCTACGCGTACGCTATTGGCTATCTTCATATTTTCAGCCTCAACTTTAACGCTGGATGCCGAAGAGTCTAGCCGTCTAATTTTAAGAGCATACGCATAACCCGAAACCCAGGCTTTTACAACTATGTTTCTCGTACCTTTACCAAGCAGATTCACATTGAAAACTTGCTTAGGCCCTGTAAATTCGATTAAGCATACTCCAAGGCTTTTAACAGCTTCAACTCTACGTTTTAAAATTTCAAAGTCTCTACTGGGATACGTCAGTATGAAGCCCTCCTCAAACGTCAGCAGACTATCAGGCTTCAACATTACGGGTTTTATCAAATGTAGCCTTGGCCTCCTCCAACCACGTTTTCAACCACATGGGTAAACCATCTAGGAATTCGGAAATGAACAGGTTGAACTCGGCGTTTTCACTCATAATACTCCAGAGTTCCATATTCTTCAGAACTTTAAACCCTCTTCTAATTGCTTCGGCGATCTTCCCCCTAACGCCTACTGAAACACCTCCATCCGCCTTGAGGAAACACTCAAACAAGTCTTTTACGTCTCTAAACCTCCTACCGACTTCAACGATAAGCCTATCCCCCTCAACCCATGGACCGGTTGAAATCATGTCTTTTCCAAGATGCCTGCTTAAGAAGTTCCAGAACTCCTCTGAGAATACGGGTGGACCCGTATGGCGTTTTAAACGGCTTAAAGTAGAGCTTTCAAGTTCAAAGAGGAGGACCGTTAACCCCCGTTCATCCGTCCAAGCTTTAGCCCTATACACTTTAAAATCCCAATTTTCAAGCAACGCCTTCATAGAATCCAATGTTCTATACAACTGTCCCCATAGAACGTCTGGAACAGCATCAACTGCTCC